>PKTV01000271.1 GCA_002868985.1 Desulfobacteraceae bacterium
ATTTTGAGATGGCTTCTAATATTATAGCGAGTTATCGTAGTCCGACCCAAAAACATAAAACGGCAACAGGTGCTCATGGAAAAAACCGCTCAACAAGTTCTATCCCACTATTACGGCTACCCGTCATTTCGGGAAAATCAACAAGAGGTTATCGATACTCTAGTGGCCGGCAAAGATGCTTTCGTGCTGATGCCCACCGGCAGCGGGAAATCGATATGCTACCAGATCCCATCGATCATGCTGAAGGGTATCGGCCTGGTCGTGTCACCCTTGATCGCCTTGATGCAGGACCAGGTTGATGCGCTGAAGCAAAACGGTGTTCGGGCAGCGTATTTGAACTCCAGCCTTTCGCCCGAGGAATTCGAGCAGGTCGAATCTCGGGTGTTGAACGGGCAGTGTGATATTCTCTACGTCGCTCCTGAACGATTTTTTACGGCGCGGTTCCAACATATTTTGGGTAAAATCCCGGTTGCCCTATTTGCCATTGACGAGGCCCACTGCGTGTCCCAGTGGGGCCATGATTTCAGGCCGGAATATCTCAGGTTGGTAGAAGTGATGGGAAAGTTTCCGGCCGTGCCCCGAATCGCCCTCACGGCAACGGCCGATTCGATGACACGCAAGGACATCGTTGAAAAACTGGATCTGGAAGATGCATCTTTGTTTATCTCCAGTTTTGACCGGCCCAACATTAACTACCAGGTCAAACTAAAATCCAACGAAAAGAAACAGCTGGTCGATTTTATCCAGAACGATCATTTTGCGGAAGCCGGTATCGTTTACACCCGAACTCGGAAACGGGCGGATAAGACGGCCCTGTGGCTTCAGGACAAAGGCGTGAACGCACTGCCATACCACGCCGGCATGGATGGAAGGACCCGGCAGCACCACCAGCACCGGTTTCTCAGGGAAGACAATATTGTTATCGTTGCTACCATTGCCTTTGGTATGGGTATTGACAAGCCCGACGTTCGCTTCGTAGCACACCTGGATTTACCTTCCAGCATGGAGGCTTACTACCAGGAAACCGGGCGATCAGGTAGAGATGGACAGCCAGCAGATGCATGGATGATCTATTCCATGGCCGATGTCGTGGCCATGAGGAGGCTTTTGGAAACGTCAGACGGTGATGCAGCGTTCAAACGGATCCAGCAGCAGAAACTGGAGGCGCTATTCGGTTATTGTGAATCAGCGGCATGTCGACGCCAGATCCTGCTGGGATATTTTGGTGAGACATACCCGGATGCCTGCGGCAATTGCGATACCTGCAGTCAAAAAATAGAAATGTGGGATGGCTCCGTAGCGGCCCAGAAAGCCCTGTCATGCGTTTACCGCACCGGTCAGCGTTTTGGTGCGGCACACCTGACGGATGTACTGATCGGAAACCGCACTGAGCGAGTTCAGCAGTTAAGGCATGATGGACTCAAAACGTTCGGGGTCGGAGATGATTTGTCCCAATCAGGATGGCGTTCCGTGTTTCGTCAGCTTTTGGCCGGCGGATTCCTGACAGTGGATATGGGGAAAATATCCGGTTTCCGCCTCACTGAAAAGAGTTGGCCGGTTCTCAAAGGAACGCAGCGGGTACAGCTTCGAAAAGACCCTCATCCGATTCAGTTGAAAAAATCCGTCAAGCCTCCTTCCCGAACGGTATTGGATTTTGAAAATGATGAGCAGGGTCAGCTCTTTGAAAAGCTTCGGCTTCTGCGGCTTGAGATTGCCAGGGAGCTCGAACTGCCGCCTTATGTGGTATTCCATGATAAGACGCTAAAGGAGATGGCCATTCTCAAACCGCAGAGTAAAACGGCGATGCTTCATATAACCGGTATAGGAGAGAAAAAGCTTGAGAGGTTTGGCGATCGTTTTCTCGAGGTCATCAAAGAGAGTGCAGAAAATGGTCCCCATGGCAACGCAGAGGGACTGTCTGATGTAAGGCGAAGCACGAAATCCCAAAAAAGTAAAAAACCATCTCATGCACAAAAGGAGCAGGTGATAAAGCTATTGAAGGAAGGCCGGTTAGACTCAAATCAAATTGCGGAAATGGTCGGTGTATCCCCACCTACGGTATGGGCATTTAAAGCGCATTATAACATGGGAAAGTATGATGAAGAAATTTCTTAAGATAAGTAGGCCAATCTGATTGGCGGTAATCACAAAGACAAACAAGACAGGGTGCCTGATAAAGAAATACGGAATTTTATTGCGGAAAAAATAATTTCATCACGAATCTTGCCGAAAATGACAAGTTGATCATATTGATCGCGCATTTTGTCACATCTTGGAAATCGCCGGAGAGGGTGTCTCATCCGGTCAAGGGGTTGTTTTAAAGCTTAAAGGAGGGGGAGGGGCGCCAACGATGTTCCGGGCAGGCTGAGTTTTGGGTTTTAGACGGCGTCATCCAAAAATCAAAGCATTAATAATGGGTGTTGACTCATTTGATACCTTGTTGTTAATTATTGCGAAGTTTTACGCAGTTGTCGAACATATTCTAAACAGAAAAAATATGAGGCATTTGAGGTGTTTAATGTCAAATCTTGAATATAAATATAGAGACGATGGTGAAATATTGACATCTGAAAACGTTATGCGTGTGGGAAATGCGTGACGTACTTAACATTGATTCTTGATTAATAGAGGGTGCCTTTGGTCAAACGCAGCATTTACCCGGAGTTAAAAAACGGATCGCTTTATAAGGATCTTATGATGTCATCCATAGCAGGAATCCTGAGGATCAGTTTTTCGCTCTTGTCGGTCGCGGCCGTATCGGCGGTCTTTTTCGAAAGTCATTACACCCGATAACACAACCAAAATCGCTCATGTTACGTCCAATTTTGCATTTAGGTCTACACATCATCGTTCCTGGAACAATGGGTAGGCTGCTTTTTCCGGATCGATGGAAAACCGCCTGGCTCGTGATGATGTCAGCCATGATTATAGACCTGGATCATTTATTGGTCAGCCCCATATATGATCCGAATCGATGCGGGATAAATTTTCATCCCCTTCACTCGCTGCCGGCAATCACCGTATATGCGCTGCTGGCTGTGATTCCCAAAACCCGGCTCGTGGGATTCGGACTGCTGATCCATATCATCTTAGACGGTCTGGATTGTGTATGGATGAACGTTATTTAAACCATCAACCGCCGTAATAGAATAATGGGTCAAGAGCAGACTTGAACGCTTAATACATTATATTTTAGCTGATGATAAACAACTTCATAGAATCATTAAAGTATTCACCCAAAAGAGCTGATGTATTTAATCCATGGTGGGAGACAGATCCGGAAAATGATATTGATGATAAAGGGCCAATCATACGGAGACAGCAATTATTTCAATACCTGAATGAGCGAATCGGGAAGGCAAAATTTTTGCTTGTTGGAGAGGCCATCGGATACCAAGGAGGGCATTTCACTGGTATTCCGATGACTTCAGAAAGAATTCTTTTGGGTGGCCATGTTAAAAAGGGTATATTGCCGGAACATGTTTTTTACGGGATTGAGATAAACCGGACAAGCAAACCAAAGTTAAAACCTCAAGGCTTTACAGAACCAACAGGAACGATCGTCTGGGGGCACATCATCCAATCCAATTTAAACCCCAGAGATTTTATTTTGTGGAACGCATTTCCATGGCATCCTTTTAAACCAAAATCGGGATTGCTGTCTAATCGAACGCCTAACAATAGAGAGTTTCAATTTTGCATAGGTATCTTAACCCGATTAATACAGATCACCAAAATAGGAAATATCATTGCTGTTGGTGAAAAATCTTTTAACATACTCAATCAGCTTGGGAAAAATTGTAAAAAAGTCAGACATCCTGCAAATGGTGGCGCTGGAAAGTATAGGAAACAACTTACAAAGATTATTTCATGAAAAATATTCAAGAGTTATTTCTTAAAGAGGATCATCTTTCGAGTTGCAGTTAATCAGGGTAACCTAAGCAGATCATCTCCAATTGCGTCCTTGGACCCTTTTATCCAACAACATTGGAGAAGAATCCTTAAAGAAAACAAATAAAAAAATGGCTCAAAGTTTACTGATAAGCACCCATTTTACGAGTAAAACCTATGGGGCGCAACCCCTGTTTACGGAGATTTCTCTACAGGTTTTCGACAACGAGCGCATGGGATTGATCGGTCCCAATGGTGCCGGTAAATCCACGTTCTTGAAAATCCTCGCCGATATGGAGTCTGCCGATTCCGGAGAGATTTCACGAAAAAAAAATATACACATGATCTACCTGCCGCAAGACGATGTTCTCGATCCGGATAAAACCGTAGAGGAAACCTTATTCCAAGCCATTCCCAAAGAGCTTGAGGCATGGCAGGTCAGTAAGCGACGTCAGGAAATCGTTAGCCTCATTGGCGTGGATAACACGAAACAAAAGGTAAAAACACTCTCCGGCGGGTGGCGCAAAAGGGTGGCCATTGGTCAAGCTCTGTTTCAAAAACCGGAGTTACTCCTCATGGATGAACCCACCAACCATTTGGACCTGGAGGGGATTCTATGGTTGGAGAAACTTCTCAAAGATGCACCCTTCGCTTTTGTCCTGGTGAGCCACGATCGGTTTTTTCTGGAAAATACGACGAACCGGATTGTCGAATTAAACCAAAGATATCCGGAGGGGTTTCTCAAAGTCGAGGGCAATTACAGCAAATTTGTTGAAATGCGGGAGCAGGTTATCCATGAACAGGCGAAACGTGAAACCGTCCTTTCAAACAAAGTCCGTCGTGAGGTAGAATGGCTTCGTCGCGGTCCCAAAGCGAGAACTTCGAAAGCGCGATACCGGATCGATAAGGCGCACCAGCTGCAAGAAACTTTGGCGGCGATAAAAGGACGTAACGCGCAAAACAGAAGCGTTGACATCGCATTTGATACCACCCATCGAAAAACAAAAAATCTTCTGGATGCGCAAGATCTGAGAAAGACACTGGGAGGAAAGCTCCTTTTTGGCAGCCTTAGCTTGAAACTCACTCCCGGAATTCGCATTGGGGTCATGGGTAAAAACGGAACAGGAAAGAGTACTCTCATACAGATTTTAAATGGTAGTTTGGTTCCTGATGACGGTTCTGTGAAATTGGCGGAGGGTTTGCAAATCTTGACATTTGATCAAAAGAGGACGCTATCGGAGGGGAAGTCCTTGCGGCAAGCCCTGTCGCCAGAAGGAGACACGGTCATATATCAGGGGCGGTCTTTCCATGTGACCGGCTGGGCTAAGCGATTCCTCTTTCAAAAAGATCAGCTGGACATGCCTGTTTCCGGACTCTCAGGTGGAGAAAAGGCCCGCGTTCTTATTGCCAATTTGATGTTGCAACCGGCGGATATTCTACTATTAGACGAGCCCGCCAATGATCTGGACATCCCCACGCTTGAAGTGCTCGAAGAGAGTCTGGAGGAGTTTCCCGGTGCCATCGTCCTCATTACGCACGATCGGTTTCTCATGGAGCGTCTTTGTGATCTGTTGCTTTACTTGGATGGTGATGGCGGCGCGGAATATTTTGCAGATTATGACCAATGGCTTCAATACAGGAAAAATAGACAGCCCGCCACATCCCAGTCCGATAAAACTTTACAAAGCCCCCCTGATAAGAAAACCCGGAAGCTGGCCCACGAAGAGCGTAAGGAATTGAACCGGATTGAAAAACAGATAGAAAAGGCAGAAGGAATTGCGGATAACCTTAAACGACAGCTTCATGATCCTTCAATCATGTACGCCGCCGATCGATTGGCCCAAATATATGCCGAACATCAAGAGGCCCAAAAGAAAGTTGAGCAGCTGTATGAGCGTTGGGAGGAATTAGACCGCATTTCTCATGAAGGTCTAATTTGATTAAGAAATAATAAAAAGATTATATAAAAACAGTCAAATATACAAACGCCGGGTTACTTTGATTCGAAACACTTTATTATTGAAACGGTCCATTTTAAAATAAATTCTTCACCCTTCAGGCAAGCCTGATTCGCCCATTTTCTGTGTTATAAGGGTTCGCGGTAGTACACTACAGCTTCACCCCTTATGCCTTGAAAATAAACGAATCAGACTTGTGAGAAATCCGGGTTAGAGGCGTTGAGCAGGGGGTGATTTGTCCCAAAAGCCCCCGCCATTGGTTGGTAAAAAAGGATTTACAAGACGTATACGAGTTTGAAAGTTGAGTGTGGGATATCATCCGGTCATTTATTATTTCATATGATTCCGGTAGGATGGACTGCGATCGTTATTTCGATCACTTCCACTTGCATTGATACATTTCGGTTAATTCCCCTCATACCAATAAAAAAGATTGATTAATTTATAAACAAACGATATTAAACATCCATATTGAAAATAATCCGGCGGATATCGCCAGGTCGCTTGGTAATATCACCGGATATAATACCGAAAACGAAACAAAGCCGTCCGGCAAACGTGCCGAAGCGGCTTTTTTTGTCTTTTAAGCGACATGACCGGCTGCGGATTACCGCGGCCACTACCAGGAAACATTTATGAATTTTTCTTCTTTTGGATTAAAACACGAAATCATCCGGGCTATTGATCAACTCGGATTTGAACATGCCACCCAGATTCAGGAAAAGGCCATCCCCAGGATGCTAACAGGCGACACCGATATCATCGGCCTGGCCCAGACCGGCACGGGGAAAACCGCCGCCTTCGGCCTGCCCCTGATCCAGCGGATTGATTTTAAATCACAAAACTCCCAGGGGCTGATCCTCTGCCCCACTCGGGAACTCTGCCTTCAAATCACCGGCGACCTGAAACTGTTTGCCCGACACATTTCGAACGCACGTATTGCGGCCGTTTACGGCGGGGCCGATATTCGGCACCAGATCACCCTGATAAAAAAAGGGGTTCAGATCATCGTGGCCACGCCCGGTCGACTGTTGGATCTGATCAACCGAAAAGCCGTCAAATTGTCAAGGGTGGCCTATGCGGTCCTGGATGAAGCCGATGAAATGCTCAACATGGGGTTTCAGGAAGATATCGACGACATTCTGGAGCGGACCCCCGCCGATAAGCGAACCTGGCTTTTTTCTGCCACCATGCCGGCTGCCGCGGCGAAAATCGCCGACACCTATATGACCCATCCTGTAACCATCACCGTTGGCTCGCCCAACAAAGCCGCTGAAAACATCTCTCACGCCTGTTATGTCATAAAACAAAAAGATCGGTACGCGGCCCTCAAGCGGATGATCGACTATATCCCCGATATCTTCGGCCTCATTTTCTGCCGTACACGCATGGAAACCCAGACGGTGGCCGACAAACTGATGAAAGACGGTTACAATGCCGAACCGCTGCACGGCGACCTGTCCCAGATGCAACGGAACCAGGTGATGAAAAAATTCAGGGAACGGACGCTCCAACTGCTGGTGGCCACCGATGTGGCCGCACGGGGTCTGGATGTGGATGACATCACCCACGTCATCAATTACAATCTCCCCGATGAACCGGATCGTTACACCCATCGGAGCGGTCGAACGGCCCGGGCGGGTAAATCCGGCGTATCCATCGTATTGGTAAATACCCGGGAAGTTCGACGGATCAAAGAACTGGAATCTAAAAGCGGCATTCGATTCGAGTATAAAAAAATCCCCGGCGGCCGCGCCGTTTGCGAGAAGCAGCTTTACGCAATGGTGGATCGACTGGTTTCCACGGAGGTCAACAAAAAAGAAATCGATAATTATCTTCCCCCGGTGTTTGAAACCCTTTCCGCTCTCAGTAAGGAAGAATTGATCCGTCGATTCGTCTCGGCCGAGTTCAACCGCTTTCTCGATTACTACCGCGGAGCCGAAGACATCAACGTGAAAGTCAAAAAACGCCAAACAAAGGCAGATAAAGCCGAACACCGCCTGGCAGGCAATACCCAGCGATTTTTCATGAATGTCGGCCGCCTGGACAAACTCAAAGAAGGCGCCATCGTCCGTCTGGTCTGCGACAAATCGGGCATATCATCTAGAAAACTCGGCCGGATCGAACTCAAAAGAGAGTTTTCATTCTTTGATGTTGAAAAAAGCGTGGCAAAAAAAGTCCTCAAATCCCTTAAAGGCGTAACATTGGACGGTAGAAAAATCCGTGCAAAATTTGCCGAAAAAGAGAAAAAGACGAGTAAAAGACACTGTGTGCGTGCTTAACATATTGGAATGAGGGCTTTGTGAATGAGCGATCCCAAAACAAAAAAACGATTGTTTTATTTGCCATTTTGGAAAGTTGATGATAATCTATCTACATTGTAATCAAGGGCTTGCAGCAGTCACAACAGCTTTGCTCCTGCTACCCTGTAAATGAACGCTCCAAACCCGTGCAATTTCCGGGCTGATACGTCAATGCTTAACTCAGGAGAAAAAAATGGGAAAGTCAAGAGACACCAAAAAGGATTTGAAAAAGAAGCCGGCAAAAACCGTTAAAGAAAAACGCAAGGAGAAGCAGGAAAAGAAAAAGAATCAATGATAAAATGTGAACCGTTTCATTGTGAACCGGTTAAATTTTTAAACAATTTTTTTTATAGGATAAAAAGAAATCCCGTACTCCCGCCGTCAATGCTCACCTAAAGTTGACAACTCGTGCTAAAGGGCCTCTAATATGATTGCACTTAATTCCGTCATCAAAAATTTCGGTACATTTACAGCGGTCGACAACATAACGTATCGCATCGAGAAGGGCGAATATTTCGCATTGCTCGGTCCGAACGGCGCCGGCAAAACAACGGTCGTTCGCATGCTCCTCGACTTTATCAAACCGACTTCGGGCAGCATCACCATCGACGGAATACCCGCTTCCAACCCCGAAGCACGCAAACGGGTCGGATATCTGGCCGAACATCACATGATTCCCTCGCATCATTCCGGGCTTGAATATCTGCGCCGGCACGCTTCTTTGATTGGATTGGCCGGAAAAGATGCGTTAATGGAAGTGGAGCGGCTTTTGGAGGTGGTTTCAATGAAAGGCAGGGAAAAAGAAAAATCAGCCGCTTATTCCAAGGGAATGAAACAGCGAATCGGCCTCGCGGCAGCTTTACTCGGAAAGCCCAAATTGTTGATACTTGATGAACCGGTAACAGGCCTCGATCCGATCGGTATCCGGGATGTGAGAAAAATTCTTGAGAGCCTGCGCGACAACGGTGTTACCGTGTTCTTGAATTCCCATCTCCTTTCGGAAGTGGAAAAGACATGCCAGACGCTGGCAATAATGAACAACGGAAAAATCCTCGTTAAGGATTCGATTCGTTCGATAATAGAGGATGACGAGACGTTGGAGGATGTTTTTATAAAATACATACAAAAAGGAAAATGAATAGTTTTTTAAAAATTACCGGCTACACCATTCGCGACCAGATGCGGCACAAAAGCTTTTATGTTTTGCTGGGTCTTTCCATTCTTTTCGTGCTGATGATTCGCGGATGTTACAACGGCCAATATTTCGTCAGCGGGAAACAGTTGGACAGCATTACGGTTGCGTGGCATGTTTCAAAAATTGTTTTCCAGGTCATAGCGTCCGGCATGTTCCTGATCGTCATTCTGCTATCGATGAAAATTTTCAGCAAAGACCACGAAGACGGAAGCCTGGTATTGTTTCTTTCCAGGCCGGTTTTCCGGCGGCAATACATTCTCGGCAGGATCGCCGGCACATGGTTTTTGTGCCTGGCTTTCATGTTTATTCTTCACGCAACGATTTTTCTTACGGTGTGGGTAAAAACCGGCGCCATCATTCCCGGGTATTTAACCGCATCGCTGGTATGTTCGATCAATCTTCTCTTTATTGTGGTTTCGGTGTGCTTCTTGTCTCTTTATTTGCCGGATTTCATCAGCGTGGTTGCTACTGTGGGGATTTTATTCGTCGGTTATATTTCCGACGGTGGTTATCAGATCTTAAATAGCGAAATTTTGAAGATAACGGTTCCTTCGGCTGCAGCCTCGCCCCCTGCCTTGTGGAGAATTTTATATCCGAAAGTCTACATGGTGCAGTCCTACGCCGATTCGATCATCGGTCAAAGCAGTTTTAACAACATGTGACCCCTTCACCCGATTCTGAACCTCTTTTTTTTCATCATTCTGATAACCGCTTTAATGCTGGTCGTTTTTAACAAAAAAGAAATTTAGCCCGAATATTACATCGTTAAATTTTCGACCGAGGAAATCAGCAGAAAAATGAGGAACGCCCTTTAGATTATAAGGTTCTATTTGCTGTAGATGATATCGGAAATGGTAACCGATCTCTAATAGTGAATAAAAAAAGAAATATTCACAATTCAAGACAGGACATTATTTGCAGGATTAGAAATCCAGGGTAATCATTGTATCTTGAGACGTTATCCTCCTTGACATGAAATCCTTGTTACAATAATCTCTAAATATTCAATAAAGATGGTCGTAAAATATGTCCTCATTTTTAACCATATATACCGTTCATAAGAATTGCAGGTGATGCTATGCTTAAAGTAAAAGATATCATGACAAAAGAGCTGATCACAGTCTCGCCCGAGACGGAGATTGTCCATGCAACAAAGCTACTTTTAGAAAACCGCATCAACGGTGTCCCCGTGACGGATGAAATGGGAAAACTAGTGGGAATCCTTTGTCAGAGTGATCTGATTGCACAACAAAAAAAACTTCCCGTACCTTCTTTTTTCACATTTCTGGATGCATTAATTCCCCTGACCTCCATGAAACAATTCGAAAAGGAGGTTCAAAAGATCGCAGCAATCACCGTGGCCCAGGCTATGACGCCAAATCCGGTTGCCGTGCGGTCCGATACGGGCATTGAGGAAGTGGCTGCCCTCATGGTGGACAATAATTTTCATACCATTCCTGTGGTGGACAAGGGAGAGCTTGTGGGAATTGTGGGAAAAGTAGATATTTTGAGAACCCTAATTCCCAGATCATAAGCATAACAACCGGAGTTTTAAGAATTCGTAAATAAGTATTTTGGGGACGGTGATACAATTAAACTTTAATTAGGATTTCCGGACTCCTATTGGGCATGGTATCTGGAGCATCCTCTGGAAACAGGGTCTTTGTGTAAATGTACAGGTTCGTTGAAATAGGTTTGATATTGGCACTGAGTATGTTTATCGTCGGTGGATGCTCCGGAAAACGACCCGACGGGATCGGTATTGATTCCTCCGGCCTTAGGGGTTGCCACAAGAGCCCAAATTGTGTATCGTCAGAAGCAAAAGACGGACAGCATGCAATTGAGTCGTTTCGTCTAAAAAGGGATTTTAACGTAAGTTGGTCTCTTCTCCATGATGAAATAGAATCAATGCCCAGGTGGATCATTGTCACAGCAACCGATAACTACATCCATGTGGAATGCAAGAGTCGAATCTTTCGATTTATTGATGATCTTGAACTATACTTCAATTCATCGAATGGTATCATTTCGATTCGTTCGGCGTCTCGCATCGGCTATTCAGATTTTGGTGCGAATCGCCGGCGTGTAGAGCTTCTTCGGAGGGAGCTAAGAACAAAACAGATCATCGATTAGTGGGATCTGACCGGCGACGTGGAAACGGTGTCAAGGCTTGAACAGTGAATAAAATGCCACTACAATCCACAATTCAATCTTTTACGCCATTTACATGATTCCAAGATAGTTGCTTCAACCTTAAATAAAGGGAGCGAACATGTGATGACAATAAACCCTGTTTCTCATTTAGAGAGATGGGGTTTTGTGTTTCTTCTTGAAGAGTATTCTAAAAATTCAATAATGAACGGGTTCAAAAACTTCCAGTCACATGGGAGGGCCAAGAAGAATGGAACAAAACACCCAAGGGAAAAAGGAAGAGATTGACAGAGAATTTATTGAAGATTTGCTTAAGTCATATTCTGAAAGGCTGATAAAAGCCCACGAAGAAATCGAAAGGCTTAAACATGAAAATGCTATATTGAAAGAAAGAATAGCTATACTGGTGGGCAAGAAACAACCTTAAAAGAAATCGGGTAATGAGATGATTAATCGGGTAATGAGATGATTAATATAGATGCAGTTAATAAAGCAAAACAAAAAAGCCCTTGGGATTTAGGAAACAAGGTTCGTTACGAGCTCTGTGAAAGATATCCTTACCACAAGGCTGTCGATGAAATTTTAGCTAAAATTTGGCTTATTGGTGGGTCTTACTCAGCTTCTATCGAAAAGAGGAAAAAAGCACTGAATAAAGGCGATGATTTTTATACAAAAATTATTGTCCTCACGTTAAAACGATCAAAAATTGATCTAGCGTTAGAAGATCTTTCTAATTATAGATTTCCCAATATAGATAATATTGGATCAATTTTAAACGCACACAAATACCTTTTAAATTTATTTAAGGATATGTCTGGTATGGCAAAAAGGTCATTGGCATCAAAATATCTTCACTTTCATAAACCAAACTTATTTTTTATCTATGATTCAAAAGCAATGGAAGCCATACGAGATTATACAGAACCGGTTCGTTTAGTTTTGGAAGAATCTAATATTGATGATGAATATGCAAAGTTTTGCTTACGATGTATTAATTTAAGAGATGAAATAAAAGAAGAATTTGAGATACACCTTACACCAAGAGAGTTGGACAAGTTCTTACTAAACTCTTAGATTTGATGAACACAATTACGATTGCTTGTTCCCACCACTTGTCTCGTTTATTTCGCTGACGATTATTCCACAAACATAGAAAACCAGGAGGCGATTGTATGAACGAAAAGGAGAAACTGTCAGGAATCGAAAACTACCTCAAGGAGTTGTTTCCGGATGTGTTATTGAGAACACGTGGGATTCCAAATCTCGTAGATATATCTTTCATGTTGATGCACCTACTGGTGAAACAAAACATACGATAGGTATTTCCAGTGAATTCGTTGGCGAAAACGAACCGGCGGATATCGTTGCTTGTCTTAAGATAGATAATTAAAAGGGATATCTCGAAATATTCGGTAAAAAAGAGGTTTTGGTAACTAACGATGGCATAAATCCTGATGGCATACGCCCTTCAGTAATGAAATAACTCGTGATTTCATGGCAGGCGAATGTTAAAACAGATCCGTTTCGCAATAATTAGAAGACAGCGAAAAACAGGGGATAAGAATCCCGAGTAAATAACTTGATATTTTCCAAAAAGTTGTTATCATTAAATATCGAACAGGGAAAAAAGCCCTGTTGTAGAAAATGTCATTGTGGTTTAGCGCACCATTTATTAGAACCTATTTGAGATGGTTTTTAAATAAAAAGGGCATCCCATGGATTATGATGGCGTGCCCTTAACATTATGATTGCGAGATCTAATCAATAAATTTAACCGACAAAATCAAAAGGGGCCTCCCCATCATAGGCGCGCCTCTCGTAAAAAAGGAAAGAGGATCCGACGGAGTGAGGATGCACCAGTAGCATCCGTCGACGCGGCACTGAAAGCGAAGTGGGATGTTTCACAGTTCAAGGTTCAGCCGGCCGAAGGCAAGACGCGGTTTCACGATTTCGATCTTCCCAACCCACTACTTCATGCCATCAGCGATCTCGGCTTCGAGTACTGTACACCGATCCAGGCCAAAATCCTTCCCAGCAGTTTGTCCGGCAAGGATGCCAGCGGACGGGCCCAGACCGGAACGGGGAAAACGGCTGCATTTTTGATCACCGTCATCACCCGGATGCTGAATAACCCTATCCAGGACAAACGAAAACCCGGCTCGCCCCGGATTCTGATTTTAGCCCCCACCCGGGAGTTGGTTCTTCAAATCTCCGAGGAAGCCCGTCATCTCTGCAAGTACACGGACCTTCAAATCATTTCCGTGCTCGGTGGCATTGATTATAAAAAGCAGAGAAAGCAACTTTCCGGCGATCCGGTGGATATTGTCGTTGCAACGCCCGGGAGACTGCTCGACTTTCAGCGGCGCCGCGACATCACCCTGAAAAAGATCGAGGTGCTGATCATCGACGAGGCTGACCGGATGCTCGACATGGGCTTTATCCCCGATGTGCGAAAGATTATCTACAGCACCCCGGCAAAAGAAAAGCGTCAGACGCTGCTTTTCAGCGCGACGCTGACCGGTGAAATCACCCGACTCGCCTCCCAATGGACCCGTAACTCTATAATCGTAGAAATCGAACCGGAACAGATCGCGGTGGAGACAGTGGAGCAGGTCGTCTACATCGTGACCAGCATTGATAAATTTGCACTACTGTACAACATCATTCATCGACAGAATCTCAAACGGGCCCTGGTTTTCTGCAACAGGCGCGACGAAGTGAGAGATCTCGCAAAGATGTTGACCCGCCACGGCATCAACTGTTCGACGCTCTCCGGTGATATTCCCCAAAAGAAGCGAATTCGTCGCCTCGAGGCCTTCAAGACCGGAAAGATCCGAATTCTGGTGGCAACAGATGTTGCCGGACGCGGCATCCACATCGAAGGCATGGATCACGTCATTAATTTCATGCTGCCCCATGATCCGGAAAATTACGTCCACCGGATTGGGCGCACCGGCCGGGCGGGTGCCACCGGCACCTCTGTCAGCTTCGCCGATGAGAAGGACGCCTTCTACATTCCCGACATTGAGGCGTTCATCGAACAGAAGCTGAGCTGCATCGAGCCCGAGGAAGAATGGCTCACCATGCCTAAGCCTATCCCTGCATGGAAAAAACGCAGTTCTCGCCGCAGAAGGACATCCGTCCCCGCCGCACAAAGGAAATCCCGATCGGACGTAACATTTTAAGTTTATTTTCTCGATCAGTGATTAAAAAAAAATACAATCCAGCAGGCAGTTTACGAGTAGGTTGGTGATATATCATGTTTACTGATCGGATGCTCGAAAAGAACGTAAAAAAATAGAGAGCCTCAAATATATGAATAACTTTCTTTGTGAAACCTGGAGACTTTGTTTAAAAGTTGAAACCCAGGAGAACTTTCATGGCAATTGAAGGAAAAGATTACGAAGACCTTAAACAAGCCGTAATGCGTCTCGAATTTCCCAGTTTCATTTCCAAAATTACCAATTTTATAGAAAAACCTGTCGTAAAAATTATCGATAGCTTACCTGTTCAAGCATCTCAAAACATACAAGATGCGGTAAAGGTTACCCTAAAGCATCTATTGACCCTCACCGTAAAAACAATGGACAAAGAGTTCAAACGCGAAGCATCAACAACGACTCATAAAATTGCAAGCGGCCTAAGCGGTGCTTTAGGTGGAGCCTTTGGATTGCCTGCCCTCGCAGTAGAACTTCCGATATCGACATCGATAATTTTACGTTCGATTGCCGATATTGCGAGGAGCGAAGGAGAAGATATTACAGCACTTCAATCAAGATTGGCCTGCCTCGAAGTTTTCGCTCTTGGCGGCAAATCCGATACTGACGACGGGGCTGAAACGGGGTATTTTGCAGTGCGCGCTGTCCTGGCAAAGGCTGTAAGCGATGCCGCAAAACACATTGCCGCCAAAGGTCTGTCAGAGAAAGGAGCCCCGCCTATTGTAAGATTAATCACCCAACTTGCATCTCGCTTTGGGACTGTCGTTTCTGAAAAGGTGTTTGTCCAAGGAGTACCGGTTATTGGAGCACTTGGAGGTGCGACGATAAATCTCCTGTTTGTTGACCATTTCCAAGAGGTCGCTCGCGGGCATTTTATTGTTCGACGTTTGGAAAGAAAATATGGAAAAGAAGCGGTGAAAGAGGAATACATAAAAATCTTATCAGAGTATATGAAAAACTCATCGGGATCTCAAGGACATCCATAAACAAGTCATTAACGTTTTTAACATATTAAGTTGCCTGAAGGAATTCCAACTTTTGGGGGTAATAAAATTAAAGTCATGAATGATGCAAATCGAGCAAAAATATCGCCGGGGCTTCATGTTCGGATCGTATTAAAGAAAGACCAGCGATCCGGAAAATTAACGAAAGGTATAGTGAAAGATATTCTGACAAAATCGCCGACTCATCCTCATGGTATTAAAGTCCGTTTAGAAAGTGGTAAGGTTGGGCGGGTGAAGGAAATATTAGAAGCTATCTCAAAATAATCTTTTGGCCCAACCTCGGCGTTGGAACCTCGTTTTAAGTCCTCGACATACTTGAGTATGCGTGTCGAAGATCCCGGTACTTTAACGGGGCGGGTTAAAACTCGGCCCCGCCTTTTTATCCCGCTGGGTTACAGCGGGGGATCTTGAACCAAAATCTTTATTTTGAGATAGGTTCTATAATAATGGGGTATTGGGGGATAACTAAAGCCATTTTTG
>PKTV01000242.1 GCA_002868985.1 Desulfobacteraceae bacterium
CTATGGTGGTGATCGACCCGGTGGCTCCCACCATTGTGGCGCAAAGGTTCCCGTTTTCAATGTCCGATGTTTTGATTCGCTGCTCGAGTTCCGATGTAATGTCACACATATCCGGACCGGTTTTCAGTTCAATGTCGATAGCGTCGGTAAATATTGTCACTGATTTCATAGTTGTCCTCCCTCCATCTCAAAAATAGAACCTAACCCGGACACGCCTGAACCAAAAATATTTGCCACCAAGGCACAAAGACCCGCCCGCCTCGCCTAAGGCGAAGCCGATGGCGGGCAGGCACAAAGATTTTATTTTTTATTCGTTCTTAGTGTCTTGGAGTCTTTGTGGCGGGAAGAAAAAAAGTTTTGCCACAAAAAGCACAAAATTTACAAACTAAGTGTCTAATAAAGCTCCAAATCCCAATTCCAAAGACCGGGTCTCTTTTTCAATGCCACATCTTTTGGAATTGGCTCCAAAAGATGGACAAACAGTCTGTAGCCTGCCTTTTCGAGTGATTTTCGTTTGATGCCTAAATCGAGTTTCCAATTGGGATACACCCAATAGTCGGATTCATATTTTCTAACCCAGGCGGCTTCACCTTTTGGACTGGTAAAAGACGTTTCAGTTTCCAAGTCGTTCGATAGCGCGCGTGAAATACAAAGGGGCCAGTTACCGGAAAGAACGATCCCCAGCGGCATTGGGCTTTGCTCGGGAAGCGAGAGAAAATCTTTTTGCCCAAGTTCAGGGGTGACGATGGCACCTTTATACCCCAGAGACGCCAGGGTCTTTAGCGCCAGAACATTGGCGATATTACAAAAGGGACCGGCCCAGAGATTTATTCCTTTTAGATGGGTGAAAAGTGTTGTCTGCCACGGGGCGTTCAACACGAATATTTTTGCGCCTTTATTCAGGACAGAATCGACAAGTCCTTTTAGTTTTTGCTCATCATCCGGCCAGATCACCGGTGGTAGCCACCACCAGATTTTCGTCCAAATCCTTTTGGGAAGATTCTTCACAGCCTGATCCGAAAGCCAGAGCCCCGATGTGCTATGGTGTTTGATTTTGTCTATTCGACGATAAACACGAAGATCTGAGATTATTCCGTTTTTCTTTCCGGATTTTTTGGGCCGTCTGGCGACAAAAACGGATGCGTTGGATTTTATGACCGGTGTTTTGGGCAGCTCTTTTTCGAGTTTGGTCAGCATATCCTCAAGATCCTTTTCCTGACGGTCGATCAAAAAAACCGGAATTTTCTTTTCAGGATTCTTTTTTAAAATCGGCTTTAGAAAAAGACGGCCACCTTTTGGAACATATTTGCCCACTTTGATGGTGCTGTGCCACAACTCGTCTTCATATCCCAGGCGAAGGAGATCACCGGATAACAGCGCTTCTTTTGGATTTAAAAAAGGTTTTTGTTTTGTCCCTTTTACGGCTCCTACCAAAAGACCGGAACCGGTTTGATTGTTAATGCCGATAGGATTCTGGGGCCTTTGGGGTAAAAAATTATAATGGGTTCCAGACCTTCCCAGTGCATAAGATAGAATATGAAGCGCTTCTTTTTTCATCTTGGGATCGGTCCCATGGTCTCTTAAGATCCGGTAAGCTTTAACCGTATAAAAAACGGTGTGCGGACCTTTTTTACGGCCTTCGATTTTCCAGGTTCGTATTTGTGGAATGGTACGAAGGACTTTTACCAGGACATCCAGACTAAGGTCCTGGCAGGAAAAAAATCTTTTTTTATGGTCATTCTGTTTGTAAATTCGACGACAAGGCTGGACGCATCTTCCTCTGAGCCCGCTTTTTCCGCCAAAATAACTGCTCCAATAACATCTTCCGGAAACACCGTAACAAAGTGCGCCGTGTACAAATACTTCAAGGTCCAGACCCTTTGGACAGGCCGTTGCCATGGCTTTGATCTCGTCGATATTCAGTTCCCTGGGGAGAACGACCCTATGGACCCCGAAATTTTTTTTGATTTTTTGAATGGCTGTCGGGAAACTGACATTGGACAGGGTCGAAAAATGCAGCTCGCCTGTAAAACCGGTTTGTCTGGCGAGTTGTACAAAGCCCAGATCCTGAATGATGATGCCATCCGGTTTTACGTGTCTCTCAAGCTGTTGAAGAAGTTCTCCGGCTATATTCAGGTCGTTGGGTTTTAGTAAAGCGTTCAGCGCCACATAGACTTTGACCCCTTTATTGTGGGCCAGCAGCGTCAGGGGTACAAGTTCCTCAATAGAAAAATTTTTGGCCTCCATGCGTGCTGAAAATTGTCTCAGGCCGCAGTATATTTCATCGGCGCCTGCAGCAAGGGCTGCCAGAAATGACGCTTTATTTCCAGCCGGCGCCAGAATGGAGGGGCGGTGTGATATTTCCGGTTCTTTGCTCATAGCTTTAAAATTAATTTTGCTTTGAAAAACCTGGTCCTTCCCCGCGTGGCGGGATTTTCAATGGGCCTTGCCTGTCCCGCATCGCGGGAGTCAGAGTTATTCGGCTCTGTCTGAAAAATCGCTGAAAGAGTTTGAAGTGAACTAAAGTTTAAAGTGAGCTAAAGTTAAGGAATTCTGTCAATTATATAAAAACATTGGAGCGAAGCGACACCATA
>PKTV01000179.1 GCA_002868985.1 Desulfobacteraceae bacterium
AAATTAAAAAAAATAAATCAATAAAGAAAATAAATCTTAAACCTCAAAGATGTGGGAAATTCTGAGAAAAAGCTACCGCGTAGCGGTTTCGTACATCTGTAATAAAACATTTGTTTAAATTGAAGTAACCTTCGACAGTAATTTTGCCTTTAGCCAAAAGTATCTCTAAAGCCCATGTGCCTGAAGATTTCCTCGTGAGCGGCTGGAATAGCTTTCTTCCTCTTGAAAGCCTTTTTGAAATAAATCTTTAGTGCCTCCCAACCTTAGCGACTGTAGTCAGAAAGAAGCTTTCTGTCATTAATGAAGTAACACCGTAGAATCTTTGGAATGCTTAAAATAGAATGCCAATGGGGAATCAGTTTGGTAGTGAGCAGATTAAAATAGATGATTTGCCGGACACTATAGATTCTTCATTACATAAAGTATGTTATGGAAACAAATGGTAGGATAATTTATCACGCTATTCAAGAAACTGTCGCGGTCCGATAAAGAGTTTTAGCGATAAAATCGTCAGCCAATATGAATTTGATGAAACATATATATGAAGCCTTTCATTACTTTGATTGCGAAAAAGAGTCTAAGGCCATTTTGGCGACTCGCTTTCGATGTATACGCGGAGGGTAGACTTTACATACAGTTTGGGCTTTATCATCGTAACGTTGAATATAAAGTCTTCTCAGAGGGGTTCCATAAACACAGATCATGATGATCGTTTTGGATGTAGGATTACCGGTTTGATGAATGCCGTCATTGAGTGGCAAGGCAATCTCTACTTCGCCAGGATTCAAAATCTTTCTTTTTGCTACGATTAATTTTGCTTGGCTTTCTTTTTCCCCATTATCTAATCGATCATATCCGATTACTTCCAATGAACCAAAGGGAGTTCCGATAACACCCCATGAATTGTGATCATGGATCCATGTATATTCGGATGGGTTATAGATGTACATCCGAATGGAAAAACGACGACTTTTATCCAGGTATAACATAAATTCATTATCAAAGACTCCTGCATAGCGAATATCCGGGTATGGATCACCAGCACATAGTTTTTCAAGGATTTCATAAAATATCGATTTTTTTTCGAGGAGTCCGGGTAGCTCCTGCTTAATATAGTGCATACGCGAATTGCGATCATTGATCTGCTGCAATTGTTTTGCCCAACGGTCGCATATCGATCGAAATGGTTCGGGAATTAAAGCGTATCTAACCATTTTCTACTCTCACATATTGTTGATAATAAGGGGCACAGCCGCCAATATCTGTTATGTCTGATTGGATGAGTTGGTTAGCACCACCGCCCAGTTTTGTCCAATCACCTCGGCGATACAAGACCATCTCCGGGTGCAAATGGGGTGATGTTTTCAGATTAACTTTTAGTCTGCCAAGTGGAGAGACGAGATATACATTTTTTTCTTTATTAATTCTTTTGAGGTATGGGCTTTCTTCTGCCATCCATATTGTCGGTGGCATTATCTGCCATTTTTCCAGCATTTGAGAATGGATGGCATCTCTCCGCACCAGGGTTAACAGTCGAAGTGGATAATCCTGTGGGGGATCCGGCTCATCATGGAGTTGAATTGGGAATCTGGCCTTGCCGTCCGGATGCTTAAATCGCATCTTCTCGTAGCTAATTTTTGGATGGTTTGCCCTAATAAATCCTTTTTCGATTAATTCTTCAAGGCTTGTGGAGAGATATTTTGAATCCAGTGACTTTTTAAAACACGTTTTTGGATCGGGGAGACTTATCGCAGGATCGAGTCTTTTGCCCAATTCTGTTAAAATCCAATAATCTGTTTTGGCTTCCCCTGGAGGTTCGACTATCTTTGCAACATAGTGAATATAATCATTTCCAAAAGAGCCAACAACATCTTCTTGTTCCAGCATAAGTGCCGATGGTAAGATCAAATCTGCTTGTTCAGCCGTGTCTGTCATAAACGCATCCACCACGACCCTAAAGTCAACCGAGTGAAACGCCCGAATGATCTCCGTGGTGTTGGGTGCCTGATTGACGATATTGCATCCATTTACCCAAAGCATTTTGATTGGCGGGGCTTTAGCCTCGATAATTTCTCTTCCAATTAAGGGTTTGCGAAACAACCGACGGGGTGTGGATTCAGTATCATCAACCCATTGCAAATTAAAGTTGCGCATTGAATGAAGGTGATAGTAACATCCACCTCCAGTCCTACCGATTTGATCGGATATCAGGGCCAATGCATTGATAAATCTTACATTTTCCCCTCCATATCGGTAACGCTGCAAACCTGTTGCGACTATTGTTGCACACGGTGAGTTTTTGCAATACGCTTCATACAGTATGTCCACAGACTGCTTACTAACCCTGCATTGCTCAATAAGCGATTTTTCATCATAAAGAGATATCAGCGACTTGAATGTGCCCCAGTGCTTTGTCCGATCAAGAATCCTTTCCGAAATATTGTTTTTACGGATTAATCGGAGAATCACTGCTGCTGCCAGAAAACGATCAGTGCCGGGTCGGATTTGAATATGTTGATCTGAAAACGTATCGGGTTTATCATCCCCGGGGGAGATCAAGATCACTTTAGTACCATTTTTCTTTG
>PKTV01000478.1 GCA_002868985.1 Desulfobacteraceae bacterium
CTCGTAATAAAAGAACCTGCCCGGGCTATTAATAAAGGTTTCTGCTTTATCAGGGGATTTCATCCATAAAGTTAAATGGCCTATGGTTCTTTCAAAACGATCCCTAATCCACTCAGACAGCTTCCAGTCAAAAATTTAATCATATCTAAAGCTCATTTGAAATCGACTTGTTTCAAAGGACTATCCTATTACAAAACTCAAGTTTCGTACCCGATTATTGCTAAAACCTTAAAAGTTTTTCCGGGCTTATAGCCCTGTCACTATTTTAAACGCTCAGTTTAGGTAGAATTAACAGGCGTGCATCGGCAGTTTTACCCTTCCATAAGGACCGTCAGGTGGGCTTCAATCGACTCTTTCAATGCCTCCATGTTGTAGCCGCCCTCGAGTACGGAGACGATCCTTCCTTTAGCGTAAGATTCTGCGATGTTCTTTACGCTTCGTGTCAGTGATTCGAACCCTTTTTTGGTAAGACGGATATGTGCCAAGGGATCGGCCATGTGAGCGTCAAAACCTGCAGAGATTAAAACAAACTGAGGTTTGAAATGATCCATGGTTTGCTCGACGTGTTCCATGGCCTTTAGATACGCTTGATCACTCGATCCGGGGGACATGGGTAAGTTTAGGGTAAATCCTCTTCCTTTCCCGCTTCCTGTTTCTTGAGCCCATCCTGTACCGGGGTAGCAGGAAGACGGATCCTGATGCAAACTAATGTAGAACACTGACGCGTTTTCTTCAAAGATATGCTGAGTACCGTTTCCGTGATGGACATCCCAGTCTATGATCATTATCCGGTCTATGTCGTGTTGCTTTTGAAGATACCTTGCTGCGATGGCCACATTATTGAAGTAACAGAACCCCATGGCCCGTGATCGCTCTGCATGATGTCCTGGGGGTCTTACTGCGCAAAAGCAGTTTTTAACCCGGCCTTCCAAAACCTCATCCACCCCCTTTAACACGCCGCCAACGGCATAACGTGCCACTTCGAAGGTAGCCGGGCTTAAAGGGCATTCCGGCGTGTGTATAAAAGGAGATGCGTTGGTTACGTCTCTTTCAAATTTGTCTATATAGCCCGGTTCATGACATAATGCTATAATATCCCGTTTTGCAGGTTCAGGTACAATATGAAGAACCTTTTCCAAGAGCCCTGTGATACGAAGAGATTCGATAATGGCGGTGAGTCTTTTTGCCATTTCCGGGTGATGAGGTCCCGTGTCGTGATTTAAATATATGTCATCGTAAACCAAACCTGTTTTTACCATTTGGATTCTATTCCCCCGGTTAATCTCAAACCAGAATTATAATTGTTAGCAGATGGTATTTTCATATGACAACTAGAAAATTTGAAGTGATTTAGGTGCATTTCAGGCAGAATAGGCTGCGTAATACATTCTGATGAAGCTTGCATGGCTTTCAAAGGCGATTTCAGGTAATTCATTATAATGAAAGTAAGCTGTGTCAATTGCGTCGTCGCCGGCGATAAGGCTGCCGGAATAGCTTTTAACCAGATAGCCTGCCATAAGTACGGTATGGTATTGGGCGCTGGGGTTGGATGAGACACCGAGGAGCATATCGATCCTGCCGGCCAGTCCGGTTTCTTCCTTGAGTTCTCGTAAGGCCGCCTTTTCAGGTGTTTCACCCAGCTCCATAAATCCACCAGGAAGACACCAGAATCCTTTTTTGGGCGCTACGCTGCGTTTCACAAGCAATACCCGATCTTCGTTGTCCACAACGACCATGCACGTGGCCGGTATTGGATTTTCATAGATGGGCTCATTGCAGCGGTTGCAGTAACGGCGCAGGGCCCCTTCACAAAACTTTTCGACGAGTCCGGTTTTACAATACGGACAGTATTTTTTTTCCCTCATCATTAATCGTCGAAATCCCCTTCAGGGCCTTTATCTGAAACAATTGTCGCTGCTCGTTGGACAATCTTTTCGGAGGTCCATTCATCTGGATCTTCAATTCGGCTTGCTTTTGGTCCTGGATCATATGTTCCAGCCTCAAGAATGGCGTTAATGGCGAGGGATGCCGTGTCTTTGGCGTTGAAGACATTTACAAGCATGTTATAAATAAATTCTTCAACCCGTTTGACCATCCTTTCTCTGACTGCTTTAGGTTGTCCCATCAGCTTGTTTTCAAAGGGCAGGTTGAGTTTCTTATAATTTCCTCCCTTAATGCCTTTGGATTCGGCATAGGCAGTCATTTCTTGCCATATTTCTTCGGTGACTCCCTGATCTTGAACTTTGATGAAGTTGCCATTCTTGTCGAGAATGGCATTGCCGAAGTCATTGACCTCGAGACCCCAGGAGATCATTTGCAGGGCTGTGGCCACATTTGCTTTGGTTGTTCTGGTTTTAGTCGCTATTTCTTTCAACCTGTCTGAACTGTTTCCGGATGTGCCGTGTTGTGCGCCTGAAATCTGGTATTTTGCCAGGGCCTGGTGAATTTCAGCGGTTAAATCAACTTGTATTCCTTGTCCACTCGCCTCGATACCGTGAGTTGTTCCATTGTTTAGGGCGATCCAATCCGGGAAAATATTATGGGCGTTGAGTCCTTGAATAAGAAACAAGGCCTCTTCGA
>PKTV01000406.1 GCA_002868985.1 Desulfobacteraceae bacterium
CGGCCGGACGAATAACGGTTAGACCCGGAATCGCACGGAGGCTGGCCAGATGCTCCACCGGCTGGTGGGTGGGGCCGTCCTCACCCACTGCGATACTGTCGTGGGTAAAGACATAAATAATCGGTATATTCATAATGGCGGCAACGCGCAATGACGGCCTTAAATAATCTGCAAAAACCAGGAATGTACCGCCATAAGGCCGCAGACCATTGTGAAGAAACATGCCGGACATGATTCCCCCCATGGCGTGTTCCCGAACACCAAAACGGATATTGCGACCGTCATAGGCATCTTTTTGAAATTCATGGGATGTATCCAAAAAGGTTTTGTTTGAAGGGGCCAGATCAGCAGAACCGCCGATGAGTGTGGGAAGTCTCGAGGCAATGGCATTTAAAACTTTGCCGGATGCCGCCCGGGTGGCTATGGGACCGTCCGAAACTGAAAATTCGGGAATGTCTTCATCCCATCCGGTGGTCAGAAACCCGCTCATGGCATCCACCCATTTATTTGCCATATCCGGATATTTTTTGTTGTAAGCCTGAAATTTTTCCTGCCATCCGGCTTCGGCTTCCCTCCCGGCTTCAACACATTGTGTGAAATGATGTCTTACCGCATCCGGGATATTAAATAAGGCATCCTCGGAAAGACCCAGTGATTTTTTGGTCAGACGAACCTCTTCTTCTCCCAACGGCGCGCCGTGGGCATCTGCGGTATCCTGCTTGTTGGGGCTTCCATATGCAATTTGGGTACGCAGAACAATCAAAGACGGCCGCCCGGTTTGGGCTTTGGCTGCCTGGATGGCATTATATATGGCATCGATATCATTGCCATCATCAACGTTTAGAATGTGCCAGTGATACGCCTTGAATCGAAGGGCAACATCTTCTGTAAAGGTTATTTCCGTGGAACCTTCTATGGATATATTATTGTCGTCGTATATGCAGATCAATTTGCCAAGCCCCAAATGGCCGGCAAGGGACGCTGCTTCAGAAGAGATGCCTTCCATCATGTCCCCGTCGCCGCAAATCATGTAAGTGTAATGGTCGACAATCTCATGTCCGGCGCTGTTAAATCGGGCGGCAAGATGCCGTTCCGCCATGGCCATGCCCACGGCATTGGCAAAGCCCTGACCCAGTGGACCGGTGGTGGTTTCCACCCCCGGTGTATGACCGAATTCGGGATGGCCGGGTGTTTTGCTGTTCCACTGACGAAAATTCTTAATATCATCAAGGGTAACGGCATACCCTGAGAGATGAAGCAGGCTGTAAAGAAGCATGGAGGCATGCCCGGCTGAAAGCACGAAACGGTCCCTATCGAGCCATCCGGGATTTTCAGGATTGTGTTTCATCACCCGGGTCCAAAGGACATAAGCTGCCGGTGCAAGTCCCATGGGGGCACCGGGGTGGCCGGAATTGGCCTTTTGAACCGCATCCATGGAAAGGGCACGGATGGTATTGATACACAGGTCATCGGTATTTCGCCGGGTTTCAGCCAAACCTTCAGTCATGATTCGTTTCTCCTTTTTTCAGTAAGAAGTGAATTGTGAACAATAAAAGCCGATTAAAGCGCTCTTAAAAATTCCGGTTTCAGGTCTATCTTGCCCGCAAGGGCTTTATCAATCAAATTTAACGTCTTTTTCTTGTCTTTTGGGAGTCTTGCCTTGATGGGAAGATAATTTGAGGCATGATTGGCATGAAAAAGCCCTTTTGAAAGTTCCGTGGCCTCAATCATGGTTTTAAGTTCATTCAACATGTCATCCGGTTCAAGCAGAAAAAATTTTCCATCCCTGTAATCTTGATACAACGGCGTACCGGGAATGAGCATCAATGTCAGGGCACCCACATACTCCGGATCAATGGCGGTAAGAACCCGTCCGGTTTCGCGAGCATGGATATTCGACCGCGATTTTCCGGCAATTCCCAGTAGTACGGTGATGGAAAGCTTGATCTCCGCCGCCCTCGCCTTTTTGCCCATTTGTATCATCTCTTCTGATCCAGCGCCCTTGTTGATCTTTTTCAATGTAACGTCGTCGCCGGTCTCAAGGCCCATGTAAAGAATGCCCAAACCATGGGCTTTGAGGGCTTTGAGTTCATCGAGTGTTTTCATTTTTAAGCTTTTGCTGTTGGCGTATGCCCCCACCCGGGTGACCCAGGGAAGCTGCCGTTCAATTTCCTTCAAGATAGTCAGTAGTCTTTTCTGGGGAACGATCAGCCCATCTCCGTCACATAGAAATATGCGACGCTGACGGCGGCAATGGGTTGCCGCAAAAGCGATATCGGACATAATAATAGAATCCGGTTTTATGCGAAAACGCTCGCCTTTGTAAGCCCCGCAGAATGTGCATTTGTTTCGGGAACACCCAACCGTTATTTGCAGCAGAATGCTGTTGGCTTCACTGGGCGGTCGAATGATATTTCCTTCATAGTGCATGAATGGCTCTCCTAAGTGGAATCAAATTAAAAGGATTTTAACTAAATTTAAAACATTTATGCAACCATTTTTCTTGCGCATAAACGGGAAAATTACCTATGGTTGGAGATGATCTATATTCAATAAAATTTAGTGCCTTCCCTTTCTC
>PKTV01000135.1 GCA_002868985.1 Desulfobacteraceae bacterium
TGAGTTCGATGGCGAATTTCTTATATTGTTTCACCGCCCGCTTGTCCCGCCCCTGCGGGGCTCCGCTTGAGACGCAAAGGTCGCAAAGTTAAATATTATTTCTTTTGCCGTTGAGGGGACGGCAAAAGAAAAACATCAATCGCTATGCGATATTTTCTGGTTCTAAATGCCCGCAGGGCATGTTTCTTATTGTTTTCCGTCCTCTCAACGGAAAACAATAAAATAAAAAACCTATGCGTTCTCTGCGGCTCTAATGAGCGAAGCGAATGGGCGGTGAACTATCGTATTAAAACGGATACGATTTCAAGTCGATCCCGCTCAAAGACAAACATATTTTGTATGATTTCTATGTCTTATAAGACTATTTTCACATTTTGACGATCAATTATGGTCAAGGGCATACCCGGTCATCGGCACAAACAGAACACCGGTAATTTGTTTAACCGTATAGTCCTCACCCTGTTTTGTGACAAGGCTCAGACTCTGGTAGCTGAATGGGTTTCCCAGGGGAAGAATGAGTCTCCCACCGTCTTTGAGCTGTTTTAACAAGGGCGGCGGGATGTGGTCGATGGCAGCGGTGATCATAATGCAGTCAAAAGGCGCTGCTTCGGGCCAACCAAAATATCCGTCTGAATGACGGGTCTTAATATTCGTGAAACCCAATGTGCGAAGAACTTGATTTGCCTTTGCATAAAGCTTTTCCTTGATTTCAATCGTGTAAACTTTTTGGGTGACATTTGCGAGAATGGCGGCTTGATAGCCGGAGCCGGTTCCGATTTCAAGGACGCGTTCAGGGCCCTTGAGTTTAAGGCTTTCGGTCATAAGGGCCACAATGTATGGCTGAGAAATGGTCTGGCCCTCACCGATGGGTAGAGGATAATCTGCATAGGCCCGGGAAGCAAGTTTTTCCGGGACGAAACTGTGCCGAAGAACTTCGGACATGGCCTTGAGAACTTTATTGTCGGATATCCCCCGCAGACGGATCTGGGATTGAACCATTTTTTCCCTTGCCTGCCGGTCGTTAGGAGTATCTTTTTGAACCTGGCCCATGAGAAATGACGGGAATGCCGCAACAATAAGAAGGGCAAAAAGGTGTTTTTTCATGGCAGCTTCTTTCGTGGTTCAAACCATCGAACAGGGGCTTTGAAACAGCTTCTAAAAAGGGTAAAGAACTCTGTAGATAAGGGCACCTACAATGACAATCGCCAATACAATGGTGAAGATCATCTGATCGGTGTCGAATTTTTTCATGAGCAATTTGAGTTAACACCAATGTTGCAAAAGTCGAGGATGCCGCCGATCCGAACCCGACGTGTTATTTATGCAACGAGGATTAATCTTCTTTATCCAACCCAAATGCGGTATGCAGAACACGAACTGCGAGCTCGGTATATTTTTCTTCGATGATACAGGAGATTCTGATTTCCGACGTACTGATCATCATGATGTTGATGTTTTCTCTGGCCAGTGTATTAAACATCATTGATGCCACGCCCGAGTGGTTTTTCATTCCGACGCCCACAACAGAAACCTTGGCGATGTTTTTATCACCCAAAACCTCTTCTGTTCCAATTTCTTTTGCCACTTTCTCTTAGATTTCCATGGCGGTTGAAAATTGTGCTTTTGGAACCGTAAACGTAAGATCCGTTTGACCTTCGGCCCGCGTGTTTTGTATGATCATATCCACAACGATACCCGCTTCAGAAATGGGCGCAAAAATATTGGCAGCAATCCCGGGTCGGTCCTGAACTTTTCTAAGGGTGATACGGGCTTGATCTTTGTCATGTGTTACTGCAGAAACAACAAGACTTTCCATGCCGGCGTCTTCACTAACAACCATGGTTCCCTCCTCTTCGCTAAAAGACGATCTAACATGTACGGGGACATTGTATTTTTTTGCAAATCCAACTGAACGGATCTGTAAAACTTTGGCACCGAGGCTGGCCATATTGAGCATCTCGTCATATGAAATTCGATCAATCTTTTTCGCCTTATCGCAGATATTAGGGTCAGCGGTATAGATACCGTCCACATCGGTGTATATCTCACAGATATCCGCCTTGATCGCTGAGGCGATGGCCACGGCAGATGTGTCCGATCCTCCCCGTCCAAGAGTGGTAATATTGCCGCTGACATCAGACCCCTGAAATCCGGCCACGACAACGATATTTCGCTTTTCGATAAGCTTCATGATATATTCGGCGCCGATTTCGATGATCCGTGCATCACCGAAAGCACAGTCTGTAACCACTTTAGCCTGATGCCCGAGCATGGACAACGCAGGATAATTCATTTGTTTTAATGTCATGGCCAAAAGCGCAGCCGTTGTTTGTTCACCTGTTGCAAGAAGAACATCGAGTTCACGTTTGTCCGGCGATTCCGCTATCTCTTGTGCCATATCGATCAGGCTGTCCGTAACACCGGCCATGGCAGATAAAATGACAACGACATCATTACCCTGGTCAAATGTCTTGGCAACCCGTTTTGCCACATTTTGAATCCGTTCAAGGTCGGACACCGAAGTGCCGCCATATTTTTGTACTATTAAGCCCATATTATAACTTCCTGAAATAA
>PKTV01000531.1 GCA_002868985.1 Desulfobacteraceae bacterium
ATCGTGAGATCGCCGAATCCTACCATATCAGTATTAAAACCGTAGACACATACCGTTTACGGTTGTTAAAGAAACTCAACCTTCGAAACAACGCCGAGCTTTCGCGTTTTGCGATTCAAAATAAATTGATTAAACCCTAATTTTGATGAACTTCTGAAAAGTCAAAACTATACGGTAAAGTAAAAAGCTTCAAATTCCCCCGCATAAATATAGCGGGATAAAAAGGCGCGCAAATTCCGAGGCATGAGGAGTACTTATCGTATGCCGCGTGACGAGAAATGAAGCACAACGCAGAAGTTGGACTTTTTACGAAGCCGTCAATTTTGATTTTTGAAAAACCGATAGAATTCAGACTGGCCGCGTGGATGTGTTAAAATATGAGTGCTGGATTGTAAATAGAAAGTTATAATAAAATGGCACAATTTGAAACGCTTAATTTAGTTTGCTGTTTTATATCCCCAGATAAACCTCTCTCACATGATCGTTGGCCATCAGCTCCTTTCCAGTGCCCTCAAGAACGTTTCTTCCGTTTTCAAGGACATAGGCCCGATCGCACATGGCCAGCGTCTGGGTGACATTCTGCTCCACTAAAAGGATGGTAACACCTTCCTGGTTGATCTTTTTGATTAAATTAAAGATATCCTGTACCAGGATAGGTGACAAACCTAAAGACGGTTCATCGAACATCATCAACTTTGGACGCGACATCAATCCACGACCCACGGCCAGCATCTGCTGCTCGCCTCCGGACAGGGTACCGGCCATTTGCTTTCTTCTTTCTTTAAGTCTCGGAAACAGGGTATAGGCATATTCTATGGTTTCGCTTCGCTTACTCTTGGCTTCTCCGTAAAGGGAACCCATAATCAGGTTTTCCTCGACGCTCATCTCCGGAAAGAGACGTCTTCCTTCAGGAACGTGAACAATTCCCTGTTCGATGATCTTGTTGGGAGGCAAGTGGTCCAGGCGAATACCGTTGAATTCGATGGTGCCGGACGCCGGCGTTAACAGTGAGGAGATGGTTTTGAGTGTTGTGCTTTTCCCGGCTCCATTGGCACCCACCAAAACCAGGATTTCTTTCTCTTTGACCTCAAAGGTGACATCCCAGAGAACCTGTAGATCGCCGTAAAAAACGTTGATTCCATTAACCCTGAGCATGCTGTTCTCCCAAATAGGCCTCGATCACCGCCTGGTTGTTGGCAACTTCCTGAGGGATACCTTCCGCAATGGTTTGGCCGAAGTTGATGGCGTGAATTCGATCCGATATGGTCATGATGACCTTCATGATATGTTCGACAATCAGGATGCTGATACCATTGTCTCTGATTTTTTTAATCAGATCAATGGCCTCATCAAGTTCACCCGGATTTAAACCTGCTGCGACCTCGTCCAGAAGCAATAGGTTCGGCTTGGTCGCCAGTGAACGGGCAATTTCAAGGCGTTTTCTGCCGGCGATGGGCAGACTTTTTGCCAGTTTATCATTCTGGTCCGCAAGATTGCAGAATTCCAGAACGCGTAACGCTTCATCCTTTGCTTCCTTGATGGTGTTGACGCGGCAAAAGGCGGAAGCCGTAACATTCTCCAAAACCGTCATTCTGGCTAAAGGTTTGACAACCTGGAACGTCCGTCCGATACCCAGATGACAAATTTTATGGGTTTTTAACCCGATGATGCTTTTTCCTTTAAACAGGATGTCTCCGGACGTGACGGGAAAAAATTGATTGATACAGTTGAATGTCGTGGTCTTCCCGCTGCCGTTGGGGCCGATGAGGCCGACAATCTCTCCTTCTTCCACGTGAAAGGAGACATCATTAACCGCAAGAAGCCCACCAAAGGCTTTGGTAAGGTTTTTTACTTCAAGAAGTCCCATAATCTTTCCTTATCATCCTATGAACTCGACGGCTTCATTCTAAACACATGTTGCTTGATTTTTCCCCAGTCCCCGACGATACCGTTGGCCAGAAACATGATCACGAATATAACCAACAGCCCGAAAACCAGGGCGTGTGCCTGGCTGATCCACTTGGGGGCCAGACCGAAAAAAGAACTTCTAAAGGTTTCCTGCAACCCTATCATCACAAAGGCCCCCACCGCCGGTCCCCAGATGGTAGCAACACCGCCCACGATGCCGACCAGAATCGCCATAATAGAGATATAATGGAGAGAAAATACCACTTCGGGATCAATAAACGCCATATAATTCATATAAAAGGCACCGGCCATGCCGGTAAAAAAAGAGCTGACCAGAAGCGATATGTTTTTATAGAGGGTGGTGTTGATCCCCAAGGATGATGCTGCATCTTCATCCTCCCGGATGGAAACAAAATAATACCCCCATTTGGATTTCATAATCAGATGGATAACATATATACAAGATATAGCTAAAACAAAGGAAATATAATAGTATGAAAGCTTGCTTTTAAACGTCTGAATAATCAGAATGCCCATCATCCCTTCGGTCAGGCTTTCCCAGTTGGTGGCGATCAATCGGATAATTTCACCGCCGGCAAGGGTCGCCAGGGCAAAATAAGGCCCCCTCAACCTGAAACAGACCCAGC
>PKTV01000537.1 GCA_002868985.1 Desulfobacteraceae bacterium
CCTTTTTTACGAGCTCACGAAAGTGAACTGCCTCCCATGATGTTTCCAGCGTCAAAATGTCTTCACCAGGCTCGATAACATCTTCAGGTTCCGGCTGTTTCATTCGCGCCATCAGAGCGTTTAGGCGCCGGGTTGCGGCATGAAAGGCCTGGTCTGGATCTTGATCTTTTTTTGGAAAAGAGATGACCACCAGAAATAAAGTATGTTGAATATTGTCAAATATCAGCAGTTCATCCGGTATGATGAAATGGGCAAGGGGTTTGTTTTCAGGGAGAAGATTGGGGATAGATTCAAAAAAGGATACCATTTCATAAGTTAAATATCCTACCAATCCACCCCAGAATCTTGGAAGTCCCGGAACTTGTGCGGGTTTGTATTGGTCGATAAATGTCCTCAAAACGCTGAAGGGGTCACCGTTGTGCGCAATATTTTTGGAGGAACTGTTTTCACAAATTTCCACAAATTGTTTAAATATCCGTATGTGCGTTCTGGCGGAGACACCTAAGAAACTGTATCTTCCCCATCTTTCGCCGCCTTCAACACTTTCGAAAAGGAAAGTAGAGGTGTTGTCTTTATATATTTTTCTTAACAGTGAAACCGGAGTTTCCGTATCGGCCAGCATTTCCGCACAAACCGGAATGACATTGGCCTGTTTTGCAAGGTTGCGAAATTGTGAGATGTCAGGGAATTCATTGATTAACATAAAAGTTCCTTTCTAAATGGCCCAAAAAAAGGCCATGGAAATTTCCACGGCCTTTTTGAAGTTCAACTAAAAAAGGACCGTGGGTTTGGGTTGCCCGCGGTCCTTTGAATATTTTTTTGTAATACGCTGTCTGGTTAAGTCACTGGGGCAGACCCGTTGCTTTGGATTTTCCACCACCACCAGCGGTTTAGATCGATTTTGCAAATTTGATGTTTGTGTTTAACTATTTTCATTGGTTCACCTGATTTGAAAAAGAACTTACCTTTTATCAGAAATATTTGTCAAGATTTTTTATTATTAAAAATTTGGGCTGAATAAAAAGCGGAATGAAAATTATCTTGACAATGGTGAGCACATTCCGGTAATTGGAGTCTAAGCCCTAAACGCTCAATCAGATAGGGATCAAACCGGTCGGGAGTCGAATTGATGAAACATTTCACCCAAGAATATTACTTTTGGTGCTGGTGGCGGATCACCGGAGAAAAGGAGTGTGCCGACCGCTTCGATGCAGGCTGAACCATTTTTTAAAAGGAAAAATTAAGAACCGTGGGCACATCCAAGCTCACGGTTTTTTTTTTGCTTAAATGACCTGTACTCAGCAACCAAGATCCGATGTCGAACGACCCGTGACCAATGACGACGTATAAGGAGGAAAGACCATGCTCATTGTGATGGATAAAAAAGCAACACAGGCGGAAATTGATACCGTTATCGCTGTAATCAAACAGAGAGGGTTTACGGCACGTCCTATTCCAGGCGGTGAAAGGATGTCCATCGGTATTTTAAACAATAAGGGGCACGTCGATGCATCATCGTTTTTAGGACTGCCGGGGGTTAAGGATGCGATTCATGTTACACGACCATACAAACTTGTCAGCCGGGAGTTTAAAAATGAAGACACCATCATTCAAATCAAAGACGTTTCCATCGGTAGCGGCAATCTTACAATTATCGCCGGCCCTTGTGCCGTGGAAAGTGAATACCAGGCCTTGACCATAGCAGAGCATGTCCAGCGTAGCGGTGCACAGCTTTTTAGAGGCGGGGCGTTTAAACCCCGAACTTCGCCGTATTCGTTTCAAGGGCTTGGAGAAGAGGGGTTGAAAATCCTTGCAAAGGTCCGGGAAAAAACAGGTATGCCGGTTGTCACCGAGGTTATGGATATGGAACAAATGGACCTGGTTACTGAATATGCAGATGTTATTCAGATCGGCACACGGAACATGCAAAATTTCAGTTTGCTGAGAAAAGCCGGCCGGGCCAGCAAACCGGTGTTGCTTAAACGGGGTATGGCAGCGACCATTGATGAATGGCTCATGGCAGCAGAATATATTATGGAGGGTGGAAATTCACAGGTGATTTTATGCGAAAGGGGCGTGCGAACCTTTGTCCATCACAGTCGAAACACCCTTGATCTTTCGGCTGTATCCGTTGTAGCTAAAGAAAGCCATCTTCCTGTTGTTGTTGATCCCAGCCATGCTGCGGGGCTACGTGACCAGGTGATTCCTTTGAGTCGGGCGGCTGTGGCCGTTGGGGCCCATGGCCTGGTTGTGGAAGTGCATCATGCACCTGAAGAGGCGTTAAGCGATGGTGCCCAGTCTCTTTATCCAGATCAGTTTGATAGGATGTGTCGCCAGGTTCGATCAATTTATCAAGATCTGAAAGAGAATAGCGGGTGATAATATAGGAATTGAACAGCCACTTTTATTAATATTAAACTATTAATAATGGTAGGTTGTACACAATAGCTCATATATCACTTTAGGTAATATTTTATGAATGTAGAGGTACTCATCACCGGAGATGAAATACGATCCGGTGCGGTGATTGAC
>PKTV01000357.1 GCA_002868985.1 Desulfobacteraceae bacterium
GGGCGTTCTCAACGGCATCCTATGGATACTGCGTACAGGCGCTCCGTGGAAGGATCTTCCACCACGGTATCCCCCTTGTTGCTGTAAGTGTCATAAGGCAGCGGTTGTGGTTAAGTAGCGCAGGGGAGTTTCTACCCCCATGCTCTCCAAGAGTCAGCCTGTCTTGCTTCCTGATAATCTCACCCATGTGGCAAAAAAAACTTTTTCAAATCTGATAAGTAAGGTATGCTGTACGCAGCCGATCTTCAGAATACTGAACTCCAATGTATATGGCTGTCATCCTTCATGTTGGCTGTTCTTTCAACCCTGATTCGTCGCTCAGCTGCAAGACACTAAAAATTTAGTATAGGAACTCCCTCATCACAGCGATACCCTAAAGGCGCTTATGACATTTTTTAATACTCTCAGCGAAGAGGAGATTCAGAGGATCAACCAGCTCCAGCGAATTTCATTTGATAAACTCTACCAACTCTTTGAGCCGCCTTTGCCTGAGGGCGTACCTGAACGTTTGGAGAAAATCGTGGCAAATGGCAACATCGCCAAAGGTGATACAGTTCTTGATGTGGGATCCGGCACGGGAATTTTGATTCCCATAATCAAGAAATACAAGCCCGGTAGCATTTATGCCTGCGATCTTTCAAGGCGTATGCTGGAACAACTGAAAAAAAACTACCCCTACGCGAAAACCATTATGGCGGATGTCCGGGATCTCAAGTTGCCGAAAGGCAGTATAGATGCTACATTCATAAATGCCTGTTATCCCAACATCGTTGATAAGGCAGTTGCTTTCTCTAATATCAGCAGGATGATGAAAGCTAATGGACGCATTGTTATCAGCCATCCACTGGGGAAAGCATTTATTCTTTCATTAAAAAAGGGTGCGCCTTTCCCTCTTGATGAATTCCCGGAAGAGCCGGAAGCAGGTGCTTTGCTCAAGCCCTTTGGGTTTGAAATAGAAACGTTCATTGACGAGCCTATGCTTTACATCCTGGTTGCCATAAAATGCAGGTTCAAGTCGGCAGTTGACAAGATTGAATAACTGAGTGCGGCTGAAAGTCAAAGACCTTTAGACGGCAAGATGCGTCAGACATCCAAAATATCGAAAATGTAAACTGAAAGGAGACGATTAAGATGAACGAGAAAAGAGACGCCTTCGTGCAAAAGCTGAAAGCTCAATTGGACGAATGGAACGCCGATATCAACGAGCTGGAAACTAAGGCTGATCAGGCAGAGGTCAGGGCGAAAATCGAGTATCATAAAAGGATTGCTGATTTACGTGCAAGACTTAAAGAAGTTGAGGATAAGATCGTTGAACTGCAACAGGCTGGCGAAGGGGCCTTGGAAAATCTTAAGCAGGGGCTTGAAAATTCATGGGAAATTCTCAAGGCAAGTTTCACAAAAGCCAAATCCGAGTTCGAGCGGGGATACAAAGAAGGCAGGGAAGATTCCAAGTAAAACGTTGGTTCCAATACAACTTATGAAAATTTAATCGACACTTGAGATTTGATAGTGCTTAATCTGTGATATCCCTCGTTCAGATCAAAATTTCGCCCATCTCAAAAACCTTTGATTTGTCTGATTTATGGCTTTATGGCTGCTTTTTTATTTAATATCAAATTGTTATATCATTACTTCGATTTGCATTAGATTAGGATTTGAGTATTGACGCGAAGATTCCCCTTACCCGACTCGGTAACGCCGCCAAAACACGTTTTTTACTATGCCGCCAAAATTAAATTCAACCACGTAATACACTGAACTTAAAGACAAACATAGAATGCCGAGTGTAAAAAATCGTGTTGATGGCTTTGTTAAACGGCTTGTTTTACTCCTTATCAAAACTATCTACTATAATAGCTCCCATAGATGCTGGCATGGTAATCACGATTATACGCTTAAACGAAACTATAGGATTTTCTATTAATGGAAGCTTGTTTAGGCACAACAAAACCAAACCAACCACCAGAGCTGCCATTAAATAAGCGATTATTATACGAAATATGAATTCAATTAAACGCGACTGAATATTTTTTTGGAATACGCTCTGATATGTAAAAAAACCAAGAAATATTACTGATAAAGTAAACAGCATAAGTAAATTATAAAGAGGTAACGTTTCACCTAAGCGCCACGCCTCTTCCGAAAAAGATATTGGAACAGCTAGTGCAAAAGCACCAACAAACACCTGACTGGCATCCTCCATATTGAAGCTAGATGTCATATTGCCCTCTTTATATTTCCGATTGCCGTTTAACATTATATATTATGAAGAATCGTCTTTTTGATCGCTCTGATCTTTAATGAGACACTTTTAATCCAGCGAAAGGAATTTTTCGATAACTGAGTATTTAATTTATTAAAGATATCTTGCCATACACAAAATCTATTCACATTTTTCACAATCTCGATATAATAAAATTATAAAGATAAAGTATACCCTTGCCCGCCACCCACAAAAATCCTAGCACCAGTAAGACAACTAAAATTTGAACGGTTCGGTTCGACTTTCTTTTCACATCTTTTTGA
>PKTV01000001.1 GCA_002868985.1 Desulfobacteraceae bacterium
AAAATTCAGGAATAAATACCGGATGAAAAAAGGAAAAACTATCTGTGAAGAGGAGACAGACTAAAATGAAAATAACACATCAGAAGTTAAGAGAAATTCAAGCTCCCATTGTTTCTTCCCTGATTAATGGTTTTGCAGGAGAAGTTGGCTATGAAAAAACAATGAAAATTGCCGGGAAGGTCATCAGCGAAGATGCCATCGCCTCAGGGAAAAAGATGGCACAGGAACTTGAAGGAAACACTCTGACGGAACTGTCTGAAATCGTAAAAAAAGTATGGGCCAATGATGGTGCAATAGAAATAAAGATGATCAAAGAAACTGACAGCGAGTTGTTTTTTGATGTTACCTATTGTGAATATGCCCAAATGTACGAAAAAATGGGGATAAAAGATATGGGACCCACTCTTTCGTGTATCAGAGATTTCTCGTTCTTAAAGGGATTCAATCCACAGATCGAATTAAAAAGAACACAGACCATCATGGAAGGCGCCAAATATTGTGATTTCCGCTTTGAAAAAACAAGATAATATCCGGCAGGTTAAATACGCTAAAATCAAATAAGAGGAGGCAAGACATGTCCACTTTATTCGAAGAAACTGTAATTAACGGTATGGCGATGCCAAACCGAATGATAAGATCCGCTACCTGGGAAGGGATGTGCGACGTCGACGGTCGTCCCACGGGAAAATTGATAGACTTTTACCGTGTTTTAGCACAAGGCGGTATCGGCCTGATCGTTTCCGGATATACGTTTGTAAGGCAGGATGGGAAGCAGATGCCCGGCAAAATGGGCATTCACACCGATGATTTTGAACCGGAGATGGTGGCGCTATCCAGTGCCGTTCATGACGAAGGCGGGAAGATCTGTGTCCAGTTGGTTCATGCCGGCGGCCAAACCAATACTGAAACTGCGGGACGTCAACCCCTTGCGCCTTCGGCTGTTCAGGTCGATCAATTCTCGGAGATACCGTCTGAACTTTCAAAGGATGACATCTTTGACATTGTTGCTGCATTTGGAGAGGGGGCTCGTCGGGCCAAGAGATGGGGTTTCGATGCCGTGCAACTTCATGGGGCCCATGGCTATCTGATTAACCAGTTTCTTTCTCCGCTAACCAACCGACGTACAGATGATTACGGCGGCAGTATTGAAAACCGCAGCCGGTTTCTTCTGGAAGTGTATAAAAAGGTGAGAGAGACGGTGGGAGCGGATTATCCTGTACTTATCAAACTGAATGCTGCGGATAATCTGGATGGTGGTTTGGAACTCGGTGATTCGGTTTACGCTGCCGAAAAACTCTCTAAAGAGGGAATCGATGCCATAGAGGTCTCCGCCGGCACCCCGGCCTCCGGCATAAAAAACCCGGCGCGTCAGAGGATAAATAAACCTGAGAAAGAGGCATATCACCTGGAACAGGCCCGTCGAATCAAGGCGGGGGTCACCTGTCCGGTGATGGTGGTGGGTGGTTTCCGGTCCTTCGAAGTTGCGGAAGGAGCGATCAAAAATCATGGCATGGATTATATCGCCATGTCCAGGCCACTGATCCGGGAACCCGACTTGCCCAACCGCTGGCTAAGGGGGGAACGCAGACCGGCCAAATGTATTTCATGCAACAGCTGTTTTAAGCCTGGCCTCGAAGAGGGCGGCATCTATTGTGTAGTTGAGAAAAAGGAGCGGGAAAAGGTTGCTAAAGGTTAATACCTGAATTTTGAATGAAAATTGATGAGAAACTTTGTAATCCTTAATTGAAGAGGGTTTAAACAACACCATAGGATCATACCTGTTGCCAAAATAGTAAATCGGATGATATTTTTTTCTCATCAATTTTCACCCTAAAGGGCGAGCCGGAGGCTTTCATCTGCTGCGTTATAAAGGGCTCGCAATAGCAGACTATGGCTTCGCCCTTAAGTGCCTTGCATATCAAAGCCTCCGACTCGTGCAAGATTCAGGTAATTATAAAAACAAATTATCAGATGATGAACATTCGAACAAAATCCATATTAGTTTTAATCCTGCTTGGAATAGTTGATGTTGTGATTCCCATACCCATTATCGGCCTGATGTTAATTTATGTTATCGTCCAAAAGCCTTCTTGGTTTCTGGATCTCGCGCAAGAAATCTACCGTTTGGGATAACGGCTGGTTTTTTTATGAAATGGGAAAGAACAGGATGAAACAAAGTCAAGATCAACAAACATGTCATTCAGGCAGGCAATATAATTGATCTATGGCTGTATCATCGCCAAAATTGAACCAGGGGGCCAATCAGAGTGGCGCAAAATGAAACAAAACGTGAGAAAAGACGTTTAAGAATTTTGTTTTGGTGCTTTTCTCCCATTCTATTTTTAGTTTTTCTGCGACTTTATTGGATGCTTTTTCAGTTTATTTACGGTACGTTATTCATTATTCTTTTCGGCAAGCAATTCGCTGATACAATTGCCATAATTGCCTTGATCACGTCACTATTGTTTGCGGTCTTTACATTTGCTTATATATATAGACAATATAAAAAACACATCATAGAAGC
>PKTV01000224.1 GCA_002868985.1 Desulfobacteraceae bacterium
AAATACATCCGAATTGCCAAATGGCACTCTATTCCACATTTTGTAACTGTTCTCTTATTTTTTCAAGCTCAGACTTCACTTCCACGATGGTGTGAGATACATGGGTTTTTTCTGTTTTGGATCCCATGGTGTTGAATTCACGATGAAGCTCCTGCAATAAAAAATTGAGTTTTCGACCGGCAGGTTCCTCTGACTTCATAATTGTACGAAATTGTTTTATGTGACTCGCCACCCTTACAATTTCCTCAGATATATCACTTTTGCCAGCCAGAAAGGCTGCTTCCTGTGTAATTCTTTCAGGATCTATCTCCACCATGCCTCTGGTTAAAGCCACGATTCTTTCTTTAAGACGCTGTTGATAATGATATAAAAGATCACTCGATTCTTTTTCGATCAGATGAACACTTTTTTCAATCCGGTTTATCCGATCGGTAATATCCAAAGCAATAAACTCTCCTTCCTTTTTTCGCATCCCAACAAGATTGTTCAATGCCTCATCCACACATTCTCTCACCACAGGCCACACAGCGTCCATATCCCGGTCAATTTCCACAGACCGAATAACGCCACCTTCTCTGATCAAAAGGTCAATGGTTATTTCTGAATGAAGGTCCAGCTGGTCTTTTAATTGAACAAGGCGATCATAATATGCTCTGGCTTTGGGAATATTGATTTCAAAGTTATATGCCTCATCGGAACCGTCATTGATCTGCAAACTCATCTCAATGCGGCCTCTTGCAATTTTATCGATAATTAAGGCTTTTATCTTTTCCTCCAAAACATTATATCCATGTATAATTCTCAGGGAAATATCAAGATATCTGCTGTTGTAGGAACGGATTTCAGTTGAGACATTTATTTCATCTGCCGTTTTCTCAGCTCTGGCATAGGCGGTCATACTTTTCATCATGATACGTTTTCCATTTCACTTTTTATAAAACCTAAATCGATCACATATTTCTTTCGCACCTGTTTAAGAAAAGTCATTATATATTCTGAAGCATAATCGGGATAGGTCCATGGTAACGGCTCAAACCCTCCCTTGGTATACATCAGGGTCAGATCAGCATAAATTCCCTTTCCGATATGAATCCGATGGGCGAAATTTTTTCCAGTCGCCAAAACAAATCGTTCCTGGAGCAGATATCCGGGATCTATATTAACCACCCGTTTTCCGTTAATTGAATGTTCATGCTCAAGATCATTGGTAAACAGTTTTATATCTGCAAGAGAAACCTGATGTATTAGCTGTTTAAATGCAATCAGGCGTCTAAAAAGGGGTGTGCCCATTTCATCATTGTAATAGGTCGTAAAGTTAAAAGGAACCCATGAGCTTGCCATGTCAACAGCACCATATTTATCAACAAGCGCCTTTACCACATGAATTCCTAACCCCTTTTCTTTTAAAAAAAACCCTATCACAAGTTTGGCAGGCTTTGGAGGTATAGGTTGGCTCATGATTTTAAGGATATCTTACTGAATCAACTGTCGATGGGTTTGGCTTCGTCAATCAGCATAATCGGGATATCATCTCTAATTTCATATAAAAGCTTACAATTTTCGCAAATCAGACCATTTTTTGTGTCATTTAAATATATATCTCCCTTGCACTTCGGGCAGGCAAGAATATCAAGGAGCTCTTTACTTAATGCCATTATATCCTCCTTTACTGTCACCTATTATCCATCCATAAATGATCTTTTTCCCGCTGGACTTCGTTCTCCGCGGGTTCCCGGCTGCGGCGTACTTCGTGTACGCCTCGCCTAAAACCCTTGCGCGACCTTGACCAGCAAAAAAAATCTTCATTTATGAATTGGACAATTAAACATGTTTTCCCCTATTATGGATGGACATTACCTAAGCTGATGGTTTCAATTTTTAAAAGGGGATCAAATATTTTTATTTTTAACAAAGAACATTCAACCTGTTGTCAAAATCTCGTCAAAATAAGCAATTGTTCTTTTTAGTCCCTCTTCAAGTTCAATTTTGGGCTCCCATTCAAGAATCTTACGGGCCTGTGTAATGTCAGGCCGTCGCTGTTTTGGATCATCGGCAGGAAGCGTCTTGAAAATTATTTCAGACTTTGAGTTGCACAATTCAATGACTTTTTCCGCCAGTTCCAGTATCGTAAATTCACCGGGTTTTCCCAGGTTTATTGGACCTGTCACATCATCATTGGTGTTCATTAACCGTACCACTCCTTCTACAAGATCGTTCACATAACAAAAAGACCTTGTCTGAGTCCCGTCGCCAAAGATAGTTAGCGGTATTCCGCGAAGTGCTTGTACGATGAAGTTGGAAACAACCCGGCCGTCATTAAGATGCATTCTGGGACCGTAAGTGTTGAAAATGCGGGCCACCTTGATTTTAAGTTTGTGCTGGCGGAAATAATCAAAAAAGAGTGTCTCAGCACAACGTTTTCCTTCATCATAACAAGAACGGGGGCCGATACAGTTTACGTTTCCGTGATAAGTTTCGGGCTGGGGATGAACTGTAGGATCGCCATATACTTCTGAGGTAGATG
>PKTV01000038.1 GCA_002868985.1 Desulfobacteraceae bacterium
AAAAAGGCCAAAGACCTGGTTCGTATGTCCGTGGCCAGAGCCGCTGCATTGAGAACCCTTCATGAAAAGGTTGTTCCCATTAACAAACAGGCGTTGGTGATCGGAGGCGGTGTGGCGGGAATGAATGCCGCACTCAGTTTGGGCAACCAGGGATTCAATACGGTGTTGGTTGAAAAAGAGGCCGAGCTCGGCGGTTATTCGCGAAAACTTCATCACACCATCGAGGGTGCGGATATCCAAGTTTACCTTAAAAACCTTATTGATGAAACTACCGGCCATGACAAAATTGAAGTATTAACCGGAGCCAAAATAACGGGTTTTGAAGGTTTCAAGGGGAATTTTGCAACAGAGGTAGCGTTAAACTCCGGAGCGGAGAAACGCAGGATTGAGCACGGCGTTTTTATCGTTGCCACCGGAGCCGGGGAATACCAACCCAAGGAATATCTTTACGAAGATGACGAGCGGGTGGTGACTCAGGTGGAGCTTTCCGATATTCTGGAAGAAAAAGGCGCCGCCGACCTTGACAGTGTTGTGATGATTCAGTGCGTTGGTTCTCGAAATGATGAGAATGTTGAATGCTCTAGAATCTGCTGCCAGAATGCCGTAAAGAACGCCTTGCACATTAAAAAACTGAATCCGGATACCCAGGTCTATGTGATGTATCGGGATATTCGGACGTATGGACTTCTCGAGGATTATTTTACAGAGGCCAGAGAGCAGGGAGTTATCTTTATCCGTTTTGAAAAGGATGCACCGCCGGATGTTCAAAGCTCGTCCGAAGGAATGCTGGTTACCGTTAAAGATCATATCTTGCAGCAGAACATCGAGATCAGGGCCGATCTTGTGGCTTTAAGCGCCGGGATGGTGGCTGAAGATACCACAGAGGTGAGCCAAGTGATGAAGCTGAATCGAAATACGGAAGGATACTTCATTGAAGCCCATGTCAAACTCCGACCGGTGGACATGCCCAGTGACGGCGTTTTTCTGTGTGGTACGGCCCATGGTCCCAAACTGATCACCGAAGCTATTTCCCAGGCCCAGGCAGCGGCTTCACGCGCAGTGACGTTTCTTGCCAAAGATGCCATTAAGCTCTCTGCCATCACGGCCAAGGTTGATACGGATCATTGTGTTAAATGTCTGACCTGCGTTCGTGCATGTCCGTTTGGTGTGCCGGAGTTTAATACGAACGAGAAACTCATAGAAATCAATGAAGCGATCTGCCATGGATGCGGTGTTTGTGCAAGTATTTGCCCGCGGCAGACCATTCAATTAAGTTATTATGATGATGATCAAATAATGTGTAAAATTGATGCCTTACTTGAGGCGGAGGGGATGTGATGGCTGATTTCGAACCGACCATTTTAGCATTTTGTTGTGATTACTGAGGATATTCCGCTGCGGACCTGGCAGGTTCCATGCGACTCGATTACCCTGAAAGCATTAAAATCATTAGACTTCCCTGTACCGGAAAGGTTGATGTCATACATCTTCTGAGGGCATTTCAGAAAGGGGCCGACGGGGTTTATGTTGTGGGCTGCCTGGAAGGGAATTGCCACTATAACGAAGGCAATTTCAGGGCTCGTGAACGGGTGGAACATGTCCGAATGTTGTTGGAAGAGATCGGTCTTGAAAGTGACAGGGTGAGAATGTATAATCTGTCTTCAGGTGAAGGACCCACCTTTGCGGCATATGCAAAGGAAATGAACGAAAATATACGGTCCCTGGGACCCAACCCGTTAAAAGATTCGGCAAAGGCCTAAAAACGGAGGAGATATTATGGCTGAAGAAGCAATCAAAATAGGAGGCAAAAAGAAGAGCATCTTTCTGGACAAGGTAAAGGAACTTCTCCCGGAAGGGGGAAATCTCAATCTTTGCCTGACTTGCGGCGCCTGTTCGTCCGGATGCCCGGCCACGGGTCTGGAGGATATGGACCCCAGAAAGTTTCTGCGCATGGCCGCCCTGGGTATGGACGAAGAAGTAACAAGCACACCCTGGGTATGGATGTGTACCATGTGTACGCGATGCATTTATGTCTGTCCCATGAAAATCAACATCCCCCAACTGGTCTTCAACGCCAGGGGAAGCTGGCCCCGGGAAGATCGACCCAAGGGAATCCTCGGTTCATGTGATATGGCATTGAGAAATGATACCTGCTCTGCCATGGGAGCCACTGAAGAAGACTTCCAGTTCGTGATTGAAGACGTGCTTGAGGAATATCAGGAAACCCAGCCTGAATTCAAGAACATGAAGGCGGATGTCAACAGGGAAGGGGCTGAATTCTACTTGAATCAGAATTCTAGAGAACCGGTCACCGAACCGGATGAGATGGTTCCGCTCTGGAAGATTCTAGACCTGGTGGGAGCCGACTGGACATACGGAACCAAAGGATGGGCGGCGGAAAACTACTGCCTGTTTCTGGCGGACAATGAAAACTGGGAGAAAATTGTAAGGATCAAGGCCAAGGCCGTAGATGATCTCAAGGCCAAGGTCTGGCTCAATACCGAGTGAGGGCACG
>PKTV01000087.1 GCA_002868985.1 Desulfobacteraceae bacterium
ATTCGGGCCCGAAACTTGTCTTTCATGGTCAATCCGGTACGATTGGAAAAGACTTCAGAAATCACAACCCCTTTACCGTGCTTCAACAACTCTCGAACCCGACCCGGATCACCCTTTAACCAGACAAAATCCCCGTGACGAAAAAAAACATCAATATCCAGCAGTTCGAATTCATACGGGAAATTGTTATAGCGTAAAAAATACCGCCGGGTAGGAACAATGTCCACTTGATTTTTAAATTCCTCCAGTCCATCCACAACAGCCCGAGGTATAGGGTCGCGAAACCGGTTGATTTCTCCCATTTTAGTCGTAACAAATAAATCACCGCTGACGGTCTGATCGGTCCACAACTCAACCGTGCTGCGAAAACTGTAGATCATGATGACCAAAGATGTAAATAACGCCACATCAGTGATGAGGGCGCCCACGGAAACCGTGGTTCGGGCTCCGCTGTCTCGCACATACCGACCGGCAAGATACGCTGGAATTCCGGCAAATCGATAGAGTGCAGGCGAAAGGATATGCCCCATTTGCTGGAGGCCCCAGGGCGATAACAGTGAAAATCCAACAAACAAAAGTAGAATGGCAAAATACCCTGGCAAGGTCATGTTCAAAATCTCCGGAAGCAGGGACAGCGGCACCACCAGAAACAGACACCCGATGCCTACCATAACAAATAGCTTGGGAGATGTTTTGTGTGCCATGCCGTGTCGGGATATTTCGAGTGCCTCATTGGGGGATACATGCATGGCTTCCCAAGCCGGCTGCAAGGCGGAAACACTCGATGTGAACACGGTAATACCGAAACTCAATATAAGTTCCCAAGGACTTAGAGATAGTGTGTCTACATGAACTTTTACGAACAGTATGGAAATCGTCTGGCTGACCCCCTTCAACAAATACTTGACCAGTATCGTGCTGATGGGAAGTGCCGTCAACCAACCGATGACACCAAACAGCGCCCCTTCTGCCAAAAACACCAGAAACAGCAGATAAGGCGATGCACCGGTCGCGCGCAGTATGGCCAGTTCCTGTCGCCGAGAAGCAGCGTTCAACGCAACCAGGCTGTATACCAGAAACATCCCTACAAACAATGAGGCAAAACTTAAAATCGAAAGATTGAGCTGATAAGCGCGAATCAGTTCCTGACCGCTCTTCTTTGCATCGGATGGAGCGCCCAACTGGAAGTTATCGGGCAGCATTTTACGGATATGATCGACATCTTTGGATGTCGCATTGGGATCGATTTTTATATCAATACGATCCACCCATCCGTGAAGTTTTGTCAACTCCTGAAAGGTAGCAATGTCGGTTAAAGCGATCATTCCCCCCTCAGCCATGGCCAGCCCGTCAGGCGACAGAATTCCTACGATGTTAAAAAAGGTGGTCTGCCGGGTATGTTCGATGGTGAGTTGATCGCCGCGACGACACGCATATTTTTCAGCCAGAGCCTTTCCGATGATCAGGGTATAGGGTCTTTTGAGCAGTTCAAGCCAGCTTTCGGCATCTTCCTTAGAGTGTTCAGAAATTTGCCAATTACGAAAGCTCCGATCCATGATTGGATCAACACCGATCAATAATAACGGTTCGGATTTTTTATCAGCCAAACGGACATATGTGGTCAAAACAGGTGAAACTTCCCGGACAACGGAAAATTGCATGAGTTTGGCTACCCATTCTTCAGGAACTCGCCCCCCGGGTTGGACCAAAACCCGGTCCGCACTGCCGGCAATCACGTCCATACTGCGGGTAAACGAATCAAGAGCTGCATGAATGGAAAGTCTCACACTGGTGAAGACTGCGGCACCCAACGCAATTCCTAAAAGCACCGTCAGTGCTCGGCCCAAGTGTTTTTTCATGTTTCGAAGACTGAACCAAATAAAAAATCGGAAGAAAAAGCCTATATGTCGCATGATTGATCTGTAATCATTCCGTCTTTCAGACAGATGCTCATGGATGCCAACGAATCTGCAATATCGCTGTGGGTAGCGATGATCACGGTTCGGTTCCATTTACGATTTAGTTCCGCAAACAACTCCATTACAATTTGGCCGTTGCTACTGTCTAAGTTCCCCGTGGGTTCATCGGCCAAGATGATATCCGGATCATTGATCAGTGCCCGGGCGATGGCCGTACGTTGCATTTCTCCACCGGAAAGCTGGGCCGGCAAATGGTTCCATCGGGCCGAAAGACCCAACCAGTCCAGCAGTTCCATGGCTTTGGATGTTATCCGGTCTTTAGGTTTTCCCGCCAGCAATCCCGGCAGACAGATATTTTCAACCACGTTCAAGGTGGGCATTAAATTGAAAGATTGAAAGACCATCCCCACGACGTCTCGCCGGAAATGTGTAAGATCGGATGGTGTCGCTGTGCTGAGATCATGATCGGCAACATTCAGGACCCCCCGGGTGGGGCGATCCAGACCAGCGATGAGCGACAAAAGGGTGCTTTTACCCGAGCCGCTGTTGCCTTTGAGCACCACCAACTCACCCGGAGCAA
>PKTV01000533.1 GCA_002868985.1 Desulfobacteraceae bacterium
CACTATCAAAATAAAGGGTATTATTTTTGAAACCAAAACACAGGGGAACGATGTAAGGCATATTCTCCTCGCACATCGCGAGTTTGCACACATTTGATCTTAAAATGATGTCTTCGATAGCTTTTTTATCGGTAACTTCTTTATCACTTCTTCTCATATCATTTCACCTTTTTTATATTTACTCATTACTCAAGTTTCACACCCCAATATTGCCAACCCGGATATTTCATTGGTGCATGATTGTATGGTGCCAAGGCAAAAAGTGATTCCTGTATCAAAATATTATGTACGATGTATTTTTCCAAATCAATTGAATAAAAATGAAACCCGTATTTAAACGTAATCTTTACCTATCCTGAAACGCTTTAACATACTATAGATGGGGGGCAATCAGGGAAAAAATACTATATATCGTATTTTTTCTTGAAAAATCTTTTTATTTAATATAACAAATAATTCTCGTTCGTAAATTAAAGAAAGGAGAAAATTTATGCGAGTTATTGCGAGTGCGAACCAAAAAGGAGGATGCGGTAAGACAACAACAGCCATTAACCTTTCATCCTCATTATCTCTAAGAGGACAAAAGGTATTGCTCATTGATTTTGATCCTCAGGCCCACGCAACCATGGGGCTAAACGTAAAGCCTTCCGATCTCGAGAAAACTATTTATGATGTGATAACACCAAAGAAAAATTGGCTTTGGGGAATTGAGGATATCTTGCTGCCGGTTAAAGATAACCTTGATCTTGCGCCTTCAAGCCTAATCCTCAGTGCATTCGAACAAGAGCTTTCAGGACTGGAGAGGAGGGAACACAGACTCTTTCATGCCATTCAGCCCCTCAAAGAAAAATATGATTTTATTGTAATTGATTGTCCCCCAAGCATTGGGCATCTTAGCTTTAATGCACTTCGGGCCTGCGATGAAGTAATTATCCCCATCGATATGAGCCTTTTTTCTCTTCGCGGTGTTGCCAAACTAATAGAAATCATTATCATGCTTAAAGAAAAAATTGGCCATGACATTAAATCTCGCGCTCTTATCACGATGTATGATCGCAGGACACGTTACTCCAGGGTTGTTTTAGAAAAAGTTCAGGCAGAATTTGGAAACAATGTCTTTGACACAGTAATTCGTTACAATATCCGTCTCAGGGAAACAGCAGATCTTGGCCTGCCTGTTGGAGATTATGATAAAAATGCCATTGGTCACATAGATTACGAAAACCTGGCTGAGGAGGTTATTCGCTCAGAGGAAGCCAGGATTTACCAGAATCTCAACACCTCCAACGTGACGCAAGATCTGTTGAAGAAGACAGAAGAGTATATTGACACCGCCGCGGAATTTTCCGAGGATGAACTGGCCGGCTCTGAGATGGGTGAATTCTCCGAGGATGAATCGACAGCTTCTGAGATAGAGGAATTTTCTGCGTATTCTTCTCAATCCAATTATTCACAGATGGTTGATGTCATTGCCAATAGATCCACTGGTTCTTTTTTTAACGATGAGGATGAGATTTAAAGTTAATCAATCGCTGCTTAAACGAAAAAGGGGAAGGTAACGGGGCGCATTCTAAATGGAAAAAAAGAACTTGGGAAGGGGTCTAGAGGAGATCTCAAACATATTTTTGTCAACCAAAGAAAACGCAAACGAGAACTCTCATCAAGTCGAAGATCAATGCGAAATCCAGGAAACAGTGACCGTTCGAAAAAAACTTGCATTTTACAATGATAAAAATGTTCAAAAAAATATGGCAAGATCCCTGTCCAGGCATATAGAAAAAGGATACCATATAAGGCGTATTTATCTACAAAAAAATGAAGACATTTCAACTCCGGGAAACAGAATACACAGAAAGGAAAATGTAATTATTTCTATAAAACCCTCTATCTGATTTTTTATGGTGCTCATCGAATCATATCTTTTATACGAATAAATGAAATGGAGATAAAAGGCAGGGCAGACATTGGCTCTGCCTTTATCTTTTCATTTGAAAAATGAGTAAATAATAACTTATCACCTGAATCTTTCAAGAGTCGGAGGCTTTTATATGTCTCGATTTCGGGATTTCCGCTTCACTCCAACAAGGCATTTAAGGGCGAAGCCTTAGTCTGTCTATTGCGAACCCTTAATAACACAGAAGATGCAAGCCCCCGGCTTACCCTTTGGGGTGAAAATTGATGAGAAAAAAAGAACATCATCCGAATTACCATTTGGATAAAATGTATGACGCGATGATGTTGTTTAAGCCCCCTTTAATTAAGGACTATAAAGATTCTCATCAATTTTCATGTAAGATTCAGGTATCAGAATTTTATTGATTGCATTCATCACCCAAACCCATTAAATAAAGATCAATTCAACCCTTCATTAATTATTCAGTACAGTTCATTTCATGCATTATTTATTACTTATTTTTGCGGTTTTGTTTTGGTCCGGAAATTTCATTGTAGGAAGAGGGATTCACAACGAAATACCGCCCATAACCCTGGCATTTTGGCGCTGGACCGTTGCTTTGTTGATTATCCTACCTTTTTCACTGCGGCATATCGTACATCAAAGGGATTTAATTCGGCGGAATTGGAAGATTCTTACATTGTTGGCGATCCTATCCGTCACCAATTTCAGCATGTTTATATACATGGCACTAAAATCATCTACAGTAACAAACACGGTTCTGATAAACTCAATGATACCAATATTTATCGTATTGGTTTCCTGGATGGGTTTCAAAGAACGGATTACGTTAAGGCAAGCTATTGGCATCGTTATTTCTTTGACCGGCTTGATGTTTATTATTGTTAACGGAAACCTATCAACTCTCATTTCCGTCCGGTTTGGCAAGGGAGACTTGTGGACCATTTCTGCCGGATTGAGTTGGGCTTTATACTCAGTATTGCTTAGAAAATGTCCGATGGAACTCAATCCATTGAGCTTTCTGACCACCTTAATCATAATAGGCATATTTTTTATCTTTCCCTTTTATATCTGGGAAATAAGCACTGGAAAAACGATGAATTTTACACAAGCCTCAATATGAAGTATTTTTTATGTCGCTCTATTTTCCTCGATTTTAGCATACATATTCTGGAATAAGGCGATACAAATTATCGGAGCGAACAAGACCGGTATTTTTATTCATCTAATGCCGGTGTTTAGTATCATTTTGGCGATTATTTTTCTAAATGAAGAGTTAAGAGAATATCATGTAAAAGGAACGATCTTAATATTTACAGGAATACTTTTAACCACAGCCGGTAGAATTAAAGTTTAATGATTAGACTTATCTTATTGGGTCTTTTATCCGCAGCTTTTTTTAGTGCAACATTTATTTTAAATCGTTCCATGAGCTTATCGGGCGGTCATTGGGTCTGGTCATCTTCGCTGCGTTTTTTTTATATGTTCTTTCTGCTTGTTATTTTAATAACCATAAATAGGGGGGCGGATTATTTACGAGATGTAATAAAAATATTCGTAAAAAACTCTATATTTTGGCTTATCGCCGGAAGTATTGGATTCGGCACATTTTACAGTTTGCTTTGTTATGCAGCAGATCATGCACCCGGATGGGTTGTCGCCGGTACATGGCAGATTACGGTTATTGCCACCCCTATTGTTCTTCTTTTATTTAAAGAAAAAGTCCCTCGATACGGTGTCTTTTTTTCTTTTCTCATCTTTTTTGGTATTTTGCTCATCCAATTTTATAATAAAGAAAGTGAACTTGCTGTAAAACACATTCTTTATGGTGTGATACCGGTTGTCATTGCTGCTTTTGCATATCCCACAGGAAATCAGCTGTTAAATTTTGCTAAACATGGCAATCACACATTGATACCCCATCTTGACTCTCCAATTTTAAGAGATGCACCGTCATGTGTTTTGCTCATGACGTTGGGATCTATCCCTTTTTGGGCACTATTGCTCATAATTGTAACCCCCCCACTACCTCTTAAAAGCCAATTAATCAACACCGGTATTGTCGCCGTATCTTCGGGCGTTATTGCCACATCCATATTTTATAAAGCAAGGAATGCATCAAAATCTCCTTACATAATATCCGCGGTTGATGCGACTCAATCCGGAGAGGTTATTTTTTCCTTGGCCGGTGAAATACTGCTATTAAATGGTGTGTTGCCTAATTTAACAGGAGGTATTGGAATTATAATTATCGTGGTGGGAATTGTCGGCTACAGTTTGAGAACTGCTTGATTGAAATCTTAAAATCTATCTACTGCTTTAATATATAATGTATATTGGAGGTAAAATTTGCCCAAGATAACCATCGGAAGCCTAAGGATTCATTGGGAAAGTTACGGGGAAAAAACCCCTCTGCTGTTGATTAGCGGGGTCAGCGGCGGAACGTGGTCCTGGGAAGAAAGTATCGAAGCATGGTCTCCCCACTTCCGGGTGATTGTCTTTGACAACATAGGTGCGGGTCGCTCCAGCAAGCCAAATCACCCTTACACAATTGAGGAAATGGCGGATCACGCTGCGGCTGTTCTGGATGCAGCCGGAGTGAGGCAAGTTGGGGTGGTGGGTCTCTCAATGGGCGGCATGATTGCTCAAGAATTGGCCATTAGACATCCGGACCGGGTCCATCGTCTTGTACTTGGATGTACCCATTGTGGCGGTCGTATGCGAATTCCTCCAAATCCGAATGTGGTCCAACGATTTGCCAATAACAAAGGTCTTTCACCGGAGGAGGTCATTGATAAAAACCTTACTCTTTTGGTAACGCCTCAATTCCTAAAGAGTGGATCGGATGCATTGAAGCGTTACAAAGAACGGCAGCTGAGGGCTCCCCGCCAGCCGGATTATGCGCTCAAACGACAACTTGACGCCATCGGTGGTTTCGACGCCTGCAGGCGCATTGAAAAAATAAAAGTCCCCACTTTAATTCTCACAGCCGAGCGGGATATGCTCGTTCCGCCTGAAAACGGCCGTTTACTTTCCATCCATATTCCCGGTGCTGTGGAGAAGTCTTTTGCCGGTGCCGGTCATCTCATTTATCTGGAATGTGCTCAGGATTTTAACGAGACCGTTATGAAATTTTTCCGCAATAAGGCTTAAAACCCATTTGCAAATTGACACTTTGCGGGTATTTGCATTATGCTAAGTTATAACTTGTTACGGATACAGCCTTTATTGATACCCCGGCAAGACTTCTCTCAATGGTAGACGAACCTTGCATTGCTTCATAAGGTGCCTCTGCCAAAATTTCTGTCAAAATTTGAGGATTCAGTGATTCGAGAGAATAAAAACAACAGTCAGCGACAAACGTTTTTGAGTGTGGTTATTTTATCCATTCTCATGGTTATCGGGGCAGGTATATTTATCACCCAGTCCCACTTTAACCCGGGGATATTGTAACAAGATGCACTTTTATCGGAGCCAAACAAAGACAAATTATCTTCCCAATTGTCTCCGAACCCATCCTTTGTCCCCTTGCCTGAAGGCATAGAGCCCCTCACATCAACGGAGATATTTGATACCCGCAATCTTTCCGATAAAATCAACGGCAAGGCGGAATTGTATTTGTCCGCCGGTTTTAACCGTTTGGTCAGTCAGCGCTTCAGGGATGACCGTGCCACCGATCTGTGGATGGAAGCCTTTGTTTATGACATGGGGAACAGCCAAAACGCTTTTTCAGTGTTCAGCGCCCAGCGCCGGCAAGATGCAGAGTCGCTCGGTTTGGCTCAATATGCCTACAGGACACCCAACGCACTTTTTCTGATTCATGGCCGTTATTATGTTGAAATCATCACATCCAAAGTATCCGGACAGGTTCTGCAGCCTGTAAGAATGATGGCTGAGACGTTCATTCGTAACACCCCTTCAGAAGCAACCGCCGTCAATGAAATGGCGCTGTTCCCCAAACAGGAACTGGTCAAAAACAGTATGGTCCTAATCTCTTCGGACGCTTTCGGTTATGATGGTTTCGATAAGATATACACCGCCGAATATGAATTTGACGATCACCGCCTCATGGCCTATCTCTCCCATCGCAGGACACCTGAGCAAGCCAAAGAATTGGCCTCGAATTACACGGTGTTTTTATTGGCATACGGCGGGCAAAAGATTGAAGCGCAGTTGCCGATAAAAGGTGCTCGATTGATCGAGATTTTAGACACCTATGAAATTGTTTTTTCCCATGGATCGTATTTGGCAGGCATTCGGGAAGCTGCAACCATCAAACAGGCGAAAACGCTGGCCATACGATTATATCATCGAATAAAAGAGGGGGGCAATGAATCCTGATCCGAACAGTAACGGATTGAACCGGCGTCAATTTCTGGATCGATTGGCCAAAGCAGGAATTTCCATAACTGCTGCCTGTGCCGCGGGTTTCTGGTTCCATGACGCCAAAGGTCCCACTTTATCAAAAAATGATCAGTCAAACCTTATCCTGCCGGATTTTTCCATTGACGCTCCGGGGCAAAAAATGAGCATTGTCCGAGGAGAGGACAGGGTTGCCACCTTACGGATGGCTCTAAAATCTTTAGGTGGTGTTGAAACATTTATAAAAAAAGGAGATCGGGTGCTGCTTAAAGTCAATGCCGCCTTTGCATCTCCGGCCATGCTGTCGGCAACGACGCATCCTGCCATCATCACCGAAATGACACAGCTTTGTTTTCGCGCCGGCGCCGTATCCGTCGTGGTAACGGATAACCCCATTAATGATCCTACCAGCTGCTTTACCCTGACCGGCATTGCCGATGCCGCCCGCAGTGCCGGTGCCCGGGTGTTATTGCCGCGCGATGACTTGTTCAGCCCCATGACGGTCAAAGATGCGAAATTGATCCGAAATTGGCCGGTTCTTTACAAACCCTTTACGGATATCAGCAAAGTGATCGGTATGGCGCCGCTAAAAGATCACCATCGAAGCGGCGCATCCATGACCATGAAAAACTGGTACGGACTTCTGGGGGGCCGCCGCAATATCTTTCACCAGGATATACACAGCATTATCATGGAACTGGCCATGATGGTAAAGCCGTCTTTCGTAATACTGGACGCGACCACGAGCATGATGACCAACGGCCCCACCGGGGGCTCTCTTTCGGACCTTAAAAATACCAATACCATGATCGTCAGTACGGATCAGGTCGCTGCCGATGCATTTGGCGCATCTTTACTCGGAAGATCTTTAGACGAACTTCCATTCATCGGCAAAGCGGAAGCCGCCGGAATCGGAACTGCGGACTATCACAAATTGAATCCGGTAATGGCATCGATTTAGTTCAGCAGAGAAACTCTGGCCCTGTAGCCCGTGTCAGAGATCAAAAGGATTTGCCTGAAGAATCGCAGGAAGAGTTTGAAGTGAACTAAAATTAAGGAATTCTGCCAATTATATAAAATCACCGGAGCGAAGCGACTCCATAATTTTAGATCACTTTAGGCAATTTTAACTTGTTCAGCTTTAAGTAAATCAGCCCCTTCCAGGGGTTAAATCAACGCCGGCCCCTCTGGGATCGGATTTTTACTAAAACTTATGAATATCGTAACCACCCGACGAATCTGTCAAGGGTTCTTTTTTGTCCTGTTTTTATGGTTTTGTGCGGTCACCACCCTTGGGGGTCAATGGTGGCAGTTGCGCGGCTGGCCGGTAAACTGGATAATTCAGCTGGATCCGCTGGTGGGATTGGCGACACTGCTCAGCACCCGAACCGTATATGCCGGCCTCTTATGGGGGCTGGTAACGATCGTATTGACAATAATCCTTGGAAGATTTTTTTGCGGCTGGATATGCCCCTTCGGTTCCATTCACCAGTTTGTCGGTTTTCTGGCCAAACGCAAACGATCAATACCCGAAAAAATAAAACTCAACCGATACCATTCCGGACAATCGATCAAATATTGGATTCTGATTTTTCTTTTGACGGTTTCGGCGCTCGAACTGGCAATCGACCTCATTCGTTTACCCGAAACCCATCGATTGCTTTTCGGGATCCTGGTTTTTGCCATATTGATCTGGATGATCCTCAAAGCCGTGCGCCAAACAGGGTCGAATCCAAAAAAAATGGGCTTTGTGTTTTTGATCTTCATTGCACTCTGGCTGTTGTTAAGCACCCTCTTTAATGGCTATCAAACGTCAGCGGCGTCTCTTCAAGTCGGACTGCTGGATCCGATTCCGTTGGTGTACCGTTCGATAAACCTTGTTATCCTGTCGCTTGTCGACCGCACTTCTGTATCCATTTCAACCATTCCACGCGCCTACGACGGTACCTGGCTGATTGCAGCCATATTCCTGTCGGCAGTATTGTTAAATCTGACGGTGCCGCGTTTTTATTGCCGTTTCATATGTCCGACGGGCGCCATGTTCGGGATATTGAGTCGTCTTGCCATCTGGCGAATGGGCAAAACAAAAAATGAATGTGTTGATTGCCATCTCTGTGAAAAGAATTGTGAAGGTGCGTGCTCGCCGACGTCGCAAATTCGAATAAACGAATGCATCCTGTGCATGAACTGCCTGAACGAGTGCCGTCATAATTTAATGACGTATCAGATCGCTCCGTCCGCTTCGGGTGAAATTCTCGCACCGGATCTGTCTCGCAGGCAATTTTTAGCCTCGGCAGTATCCGGAGCCGCAGCCATTCCCATGCTGCGGGTAAGCGGCCATCTCGGTGGAAACTGGGACCCGGCTTTGGTGCGTCCTCCCGGCGCCCTGCCGGAAAAAGCGTTCCTCTCCCGCTGCATCAAATGCGGTCAGTGCATGCGCATTTGCCCGACCAATGTGATCCATCCGGCGGGCCTGCAGGGCGGTCTTGAAGGATTGTGGACCCCGGTTCTCAATTTTCGATTAGGAACCAGCGGTTGTCAGCTCAATTGCATTGCCTGCGGAAATCTTTGCCCAACAGCAGCAATACGGCCCATCAGCATAGATGAACGACTGGGAAGAAACCGCTATGCCGAACAGGGACCGATTAAAATTGGAACCGCCTTCGTCGACCGGGGCCGCTGCCTGCCCTGGGCAATGGACAGACCCTGTATCGTTTGCCAGGAAAATTGTCCGGTGAGTCCAAAGGCCATCCGAACCCGTGAAGTTTTCAACACGATTGATACGGGTTCCAAGCTGATTGTCGCAAAGGCAGATGCCTTATATATCGAGTTTCAGGGCACCGATCCCGGTATGAATCAATTTGCCACAGGTGATTATTATGCGGTGGTTCTGTCGTCAACAGATCATCGACCACGGCGAATCGTCAGCAACTGGGAAAGGGGATTGCGGGTTGCCGACGGACTTCCCTTTGAATCACCGCCGCTGCCGGGAAATCGCATTGAAATTCAGATACGGCTTCAAAAGCCCTATGTCGATCCCAAACACTGCATCGGCTGCGGTGTTTGTGAACACGAGTGCCCGGTTCCGGGGAAACGCGCAATCCGGGTGACGGCAGACAATGAGTCAAGAACCCCTGAACACGCATTGCTTCTTAAACGGTGACGATGTTTGGGGAAAAATTTTATATGGAGGTTATAAAATGAACCCAAATGACGGCAAATGGTCCCGCAGAGATTTTTTAAAGGCTACCGGTACTGCCGGATTGGGAGCGGTCATGGCGCCGGTCAGCCAAATTGCAAACCCAACCGAAGCACAAAAAACGATACCTGTCCGACCCTTCGGGAAAACCGGAGCAAAGGTGTCAATACTTTCACTGGGTGGAATGTTCGACATCGCCTCCAACCAGATCATGATGAAACAGGCCGTGGGTTGGGGGGTCACCTACTGGGATACCGCGGACTGCTATCAACGCGGCAGCGAAACCGGTATCGGAAAATATTTCAATAAATATCCTGAAGATCGCAATACGATTTTTCTGGTGACCAAATCCTGCGCCCGGGATCCCGAAGGCATGACCCGGCTCCTTGATCGATCCCTTGAAAGAATGAATACCGACTATATTGATCTTTATTTTGTTCACGGAATCTACGGTATTGATGAGTTGGATGAACGCACCAAAACCTGGGCTGAAAAGGCCAAGGCGTCGGGAAAAATTCGTTTTTTCGGCTTCAGTACCCACCGTAATATGGAAACGTGTATGCTGGAGGCGGCAAAGCTTGGATGGATCGACGGTATTATGATGACCTACAACTTTCGTTTGATGCATACCGACCTCATGAAACGAGCGGTAGATGCGTGTGTGAAAGCAGGCATCGGATTGACCGCCATGAAAACCCAGGGTGGAGGATCGGTTAAGACAAATACAGATACCGAACTCAAAATGGCCGGCCGTTTTTTACAAAAAGGATTTACCGACGCCCAGGCCAAATTAATGGCAGTTTGGCAACATCCGGATATCGCCAGCATTTGTTCGCAGATGCCGAACATGACAATTCTTAAGGCCAATGTCGCCGCTGCATTGAACAGGGCCGACCTCTCTGTACGGGACACTGAATTTTTGCACCGCTATGCTCGGGAAACATATTCCGATTATTGCGCCGGTTGTACGAAAATTTGTGAATCCACTGTTGAAATGGATGTCCCCATCGGTGATGTTATGCGCTATCTCATGTACTACCGCAGCTACGGTGAACTCGATTACGCCGCCGCCCAATTTAAAACAATTCCTGAAAATATCCGACGGCAAATGGTAAACTTAGACTATTCATTGGCGGAGCAAAGATGTCCTCAAAAGATGGCTATCGCGACGCTTATGAAAGAAGCTGTGGATACATTTCACATCTGATGTTGATGATCATTTCCGTTCTCATATTGCGCCGAACCTGTCGTTGCAACCGAGACACTCTGTAATTGGTTGAAAAACCTTTAATGTTATTTGGGCGTTTCGTTTTTCAATTACCAGAAAGACCATTGGTGGGTCGAGAGAACATACACGCCCAGCAAGAGATTTGTTATTGCGTGGGACAAGATGGGGTCAAATAGATTTTTGCTTCGATAGAGAACACCTGAATATACCATTCCTGCAAAAATTCCCACAAGCCAGCGTTGATGTTCAATTCCAAAAAGAATGGAGATGAAGATGAAAGAGAACCATGAAAACTGCCCGAGCGGCAAGGACTTAAAATCAGATTTTATGGCAAATCTCAGGGCAAACGATCTCCAAAATAACTCTTCCATTAAGGGAACAACCAAAGTGGCGCCGATCAACCTGAAAGTAATAACAAAATATACACCATAACCGCTTGCGTGTTCATAAGGATTAAACTCTGAATGTCCGATCTGAGGATACATCCCTTCAGGAAGCACCCATATAAAGAAGACCAAAATTCCGGAGATGACAGGCAGCCAGCTAAATGAGAATCGTATTTCCTGTTTGTAGACATTCCAAAAGTAAATCAGGCTCGAAGCAACCAAAACGGTTTTTATTGGATACATCAGGCTTTGAGAAATATTGAAGAGGAGACCCGTATAGATGCAGACTGCAAAGAGAGCAAAGGGAAAAACATAGGGAATCCAAGGTCTTTTTGAGTGTGAAATGGCTTCTTTTATCAGCATAGAATTATTCCCACCTAAGTTGAGCGAATTTTTGCGAAGAAATGTGCTGAAATCTTGATGCATAAGGATTCGCGAAAACCGCAGCCATACCCGTGGATATGTCGAGAATTTTCGCAGATCCTTGATGCGCAAGAGATCGGTGCAGATCGAGTAAAAAATCACTCAATTTAGGTCCCACAATATGAAGGCTTCCCTAAATGCCGTTATTAACTTCGGTGCATTCTAAAATTATGTATAAATATATACGTTCGACCGAAGAATAAGATGCACGCACACCAGAGAAGCCATTTATTAAGTGCCACCTCAAACCCCCTTTTTAAGAATAACCGTGAAAGCGCTTGGCCATCATGTGGTCTTTTGTTTAGGTGTTGAAGTTGGGTGGCACTCACTTGCGTTAATGTTGCTTCAACGAATGTTTTTAACTTTATAATTAAGCATAATTAAGCATTATGCACCAATCGTGCCAAATTCTTCATAAAGATGTATTTAACATAATAACAGAAAGTTATATTGTCCGACAACATTAACACTGCCGAATATTGTGAATAATTTTGCCAATTTTTATGAAATTCATTTCATAATCTTAAAAATTTCTCTTTTTGGAACCATGCTATTTAGTGTCCATTCATAAATCTATATCGGGCACAAATTAAGTTGGCTGGGAATTTTTTTTAGGTAAAATTATATGAATGAGATGGGTAAATAGAAAAAACTCACATGATGCTATATAGGGCACAAAGAGGAGGTGTTTTTCTGATATTCTATGATGTTATAGTAATATTGGGGTGCGAAAATTGAGTTACTTACCAATACATATTGTAAAGCAACGTTTTTTGGGTGTTTTACGTCGAAGTTGCATGCTCTTTGCTGCCGACATTGGTTTCATAATACGCAATTGCCATCTTCACCGCTTGTTTAATTTCATTTTTCTTCAGAGGCTTCTTGACACATCGATAAACGCATTCGGAATATGACGAATCAGATTCCCCCGCAATTTCATTATCATCGCTCATGATTATCCCCATTGTACGAGGCGAATCTGCCCGAACCCTTTTCAAAAATTCAAGACCACCCATTTTCTGTATCGATCGATCCGCAACGACAACAGCCCACTCCAATGTTCCTATAACTTTCAGGGCGTCAAGGGGGTTGTCGAAAGTAAATAGATAATAAGGTTCGTCCTTGAACAACCACTGCAAAGATTCAAGAAAACTCATTGAATCGTCAACGAACATAACGTTGAATTTCATAACATTTGCTCCTTTAGGCAGGATGTATTAAATAGAATTCTATTCAACATATGTGCCAAATTCTGTTTTGTGCGCACAGAACGGTAAAAACCTATATTTTTTAGTGGCTTATAAGAAATTGATTGCAGCGTGTGGGAAATTAATAAGCATATGGAATTAAAAAATGCACAGAAAACTGGGCATTGATGCACAGTTTTCTGTGCACAGCTATAGTGGTTCATGGTTTTTGATGATCATTCAGTATGGTTAAATAGGAAAAAACTGTCATCTTTAGGTTGGAAATATGTTTAGAAGGAATCTGAAAGGCGCCAAATCAACTTCGTCCCGCATAACGGATTGGCTCGTTTTGGGTCACAGTCGTATCCGTGGGAGGTTCATATGGTCCATTGCATCTCCATTCGATAAATCCGTCATCTTGTGGGTTTGTAGGATTGAGATCGAATAACAATATGTACCACTTGTATTTTTCTCTAATTAAGTTAAACCCCCAACTTGCGGGATCTTGTGCTAACAAAATCTTTATTTGTAAGATATGATTCTCATTTTCAATAAAATCTGCACAGATACGCATTGAGTCTAAATTATAAAACGTTATCTTATCTAACGCCTTTTTAAATTCATCATAAGAAATATTTGAACGCGTGTTGGTAGAGAGCAATTTATATGCTTTCATTTCTTCTGATTTATATATTGCGGCAAGGTAGTTTCTAAGGGTTTCAATGGGTCTGGATGAAGGTAGGCTGATGATATCTCCTGGATATATTAAATCGGGGTTTGAAATCCGGTTTTGCTGTGCAATTTTCTCATAGTCCCGGGTGCCGGTGAACATGAGTGTGATTTCGCTTAACGTATCTTCTGGTCTAACAATATAATCATATGCTCTGGTTTCAGAGGAACAGCACAGTACTATTCCAGAAAAAGTGATAATTAAAAAGATGATATTTGAGAAAATTTTATAGGAAATCCCCGGATGATACTTCATAGCATTATTTTTAGCATATACGAATCATTAACCTCAATTTAAATCTGAAATCAAAGTTCGAAATCTTTGTGTGGCTATTTTTGCAGGAAGATTTTTTAACAACAACTTAAGGTTGTTTTATTTTGGAAACCAAAATCGAGTAAGTGCCCACTGCCGGGCATACAAATAGAAAAGGCAGGGTCATTTTGACTCTGCCTTTATCGGTTATCTACAAACAAATAATTATTTCACAGCTTCCTTCAAAGCCTTTCCTGCAACAAATTTTGGCACCTTACTTGCCGCAATATATATCTCTTCTCCTGTCTGAGGATTTCTGCCTTTACGAGCTTTCCTTTCTGTCACCTTAAATGTGCCGAACCCAACCAATGATACGGCGTCTCCTTTCCCCAGTGCCTCTTTAATGCTTGAAAGAACAACCTCCACGGCCGCCTGGGCATCCTTTTTGGTTTTTAAGACCTTGGCAACCTCGTTGATCAAATCTGCTTTGTTCATGTTTTTTCTCCTTTCACTTTTTGAAGGCCAAGAGTGCATAATTCATAATCTAAAACTCGAAATGTTACTCTTGTTTCAGCCGTTTAAAATGTTCAATGCCCTTTCGATCTATAGCGGATTTCGAAAAAACATCAATTTCTAACCCTTTAGCAAAGCATATTGCTGTTATCTTCTTCCTCACATGTTTTAACCCTATTAACTTGCGGATACCTTAGGGGTAATGCCTTTATATTATATGAACTACAAACAACCAAAAGATAATGAAAACAGCCAGACCGGTTACAGCTATGGTTGAGAACAGCATCACAATTGATTCCATTTTGATTTGATTTCGAATTTTCGTTTTTTTCGAATGCCGATCAATGCTATCTTGGTTTTTCTGAGGCATTTTAGATTTAAATTTTACTTTTTAACAATGGCATAGACCAATAAATACCCAAAAGGGCGGCGATTGGAACTCAGGGCCAAGTCACGATAGAAAACAAATCCCATTATGGGAGAAATGAAACAGAGTGACGGTTTTGGGACCGTAAGAAAAATAACCGAAAATAAAATGAATGTTTATGGTGCATATACGAAACCCCACAGGCCGGATCTGGGGCCGGCGTCTCCTGTTGGCGGCTAATTGCCCGTGGTTGTTACTGCTTCAAGAAACACTTCGTTGGAGTTAGCACTTTGAAAACCTTCAGTACTGAATGCTCTTACTATAAAATAATACGTCTGATTTTCATCCAGATCATAAACAGTGCACGTGGGTTCAGTGGTTTCAAAATATGGGTTGGTGTAATTATATGACTGACCTTCTTGACGATAAAAAACTGCATAACCCGCTAAGTTTGATTCATTATTCGGGGTCCAATTGAGGGTAACATCTATAGCATAGCCTGATGTCACGAAGCAAAAAAATAGCAAAATAAAAAACAGAAAATGATTCCAGGTGTTTAATCTATTGAGTTTTTTGTTTGTGCCACAACCCAAGAGACGTTTGACTTGTGCAATTTTACTTCGAAATTTTATGATTTCCTTTACCTTGGCCGCATTGCACCGGTAGCCCATAAACATTTCCTTTCTCAATTATTGTGAATAACTTTTCCTGTATTCTCTTATTAGAACCTATCTTACAAATACGTCTGATTTTCATCCAGACATCACCGGCTGCATTTCAAATACCTGAAGATAGCGGTATTGTCAACCGACTACTGTTCTCCAAAGGTGGCGATTTAAGGAAAATATCATGAAGCCATCTCAAAATAAAGATTTTGGTTCAAGATCCCCCGCTAAAACCCAGCGGGATAAAAAGGCGGGGCCGAGTTTTAACCCGGAGGACTTAAAACGAGGCTCCAACGCCGAAGTTGGGCGAAAAGATTATTTTGAGATAGCTTC
>PKTV01000337.1 GCA_002868985.1 Desulfobacteraceae bacterium
CTTCAGTGATTTTTTTAATCGTTGACGCCACATTATATTTTACCAGTTTAAAGCTCACTGTATGGGTTTCGGTGTCAAATATGAAATATGAAGACCTGGGGTCTCCGTTTCGCGGCTGGCCGACGCTTCCAGGATTCAAAAGGTAAAGTTCCTCCCCATTTAACCTGATCATTCCATTCAAAGGAATTTCAACCGGTGCCACTTTTCCTCGAACATTCATTCGCCAGACCTTCCTTTTATGGGTATGCCCGAACAGGCATACATTTATCTGCCCCCAGATCCCCTTTCTCATCCTCTTTAACGTGGCCCTGGCCTGGAAGGGAAGGGCGATGTAGCTACTCGTATCATCAGGGGAACCATGGCATGCAAGGCCGCAGGATAAGCGATGGTTTTTCTCCAAATCGTTTAAAAATTGGATATTTTCATGGGTAAGAATATTTCTTGTCCAAAGGATGGCATTTCGGGCAAAGATATTGAAATTCTCGGCAAAAGCAAGATTGCATGCTGCCAGATCATGATTGCCCAAAATAGAATGCATTCCGATATCTCTGGCCAGTTTGATACACTCATTGGGGCTTGCATTATACCCTACAAGGTCCCCAAGATTCAGAATTCGGTCGGCCTGGTTCTCAAAATCATTAACAACTGCCTGAAAAGCATCTATATTTGCGTGGATATCTGAAAGAACGGCAACACGCACTATTGTCACCTCTACGACTTCAAGGACGCTTTAGCCATATTCGGATGTGCAACTGGCGTAAAAACATACCTTTGTCTAAAGTTGCAGACGATTATGTGTATAAAATTTCTTTGAATTTTTTTCTGAGCCACTTGTTGAGCATACCCCCAACATACCAGCGTGCTACAAGCGGGAGAAGAATGAGGGCATAGAAGTACATATCTCTAGCCTTAAAGAAATCGAAAACAACTACCAGGCTGGTCATAACCAGGGCTATCGCCATATTTGAGAGCAATCCGGCGAGTTCATTGAGCTTTACTGACATATATTCCTGCAGCTCTTCTCCATTCATCAAAACTTTCTTTCCTTTTCTTTCTATTCTCAGCAGCATGCTTTCTAAGATCTCCTGAAGATATCATGCCTGGTGAATTCGTAACATGTCGAATTCATCAAGTGTTTTGTATCTTTTTGTATTGTGTTTCGTTTAAAAAAAACCGCGGATTTCAACAACTATCAACGGGTCGGTCGTGTGTCAAGAGGCCATTGAAAAATGCTCTCATTTGCCCATTATTGATAAAGCGCTTAAAGATTGGTTTATATGCTTGACCCATAATATATGTTTTACTATCTTTTAGAAAGATAATTTTCTAATTGAACTCCAACAATGAAAACATTCATACATCAAACTAAAATATTCCCTTGTCCCTTTTAAAACTATATATCGATCAACAGGTACTCCATTCCCCCCAGGTTCTTTCCATTCGATCGCGCATCCCTAATGTACCGGTTTCCGTCGTTCATAGTTCAAAAGAGGTTTACAAATCGGTTTCATCGTCTGACAATCCGGTTCAAAAGGGCAAAACGATCTTATTTCTCACCCGAAATAAAGGCGCCTTTATTAAACCATGTCCCGGAACACGGTCATATACATGCTGCGGCTATCAAATTCTGCATATGGGCACATTTTGTACCATGGACTGTTCATATTGCATTCTGCAAGCCTACTTTCATCCTCCCATACTGCAATATTTTGTCAATCACGATGAACTTATAGTAGAGTTAGACCGTCTTTTTTTAAATAAAACCTTAGCCCGAATAGGAACCGGAGAATTTACCGACAGCATGATTTGGGATAATTGGACGGATCTCTCAGATCTGCTTGTACCTAAATTTTCAAAACAGTCCAGAGCCGTATTGGAACTTAAAACTAAAACAGTAAACATAAAAACACTGAACGCACTTCACCACAATCACAAAACAATTGTGTCATGGTCTTTGAATACCCCTCGTATTATTAAAAATGAGGAACGCCAAACGGCATCTCTCTCTGATAGACTTCGGGCTGCTGCAAAATGTGAGTCCTGGGGTTATCCTCTTGGCTTTCATTTTGACCCCTTGGTGATCTATGACGGGTGTGAAGAAGAATACGCGTATGTTATTGAGCAGATGTTTTCCCATATATCTTCTGAAAATATTGTATGGATCAGCCTTGGCACGTTTCGCTTTATGCCTGCTCTGAAGCCGATCATTCAAAAACGTTTTCCAAAATCAAAGATCATTTACGGGGAGTTTATATCCGGCCTTGATGGAAAGATGCGTTATTTTAAACCATTAAGAATCAATCTGTATCAAAAGATAGTATCATACATAAGGGACTTTGCTCCTGATGTGATGATTTATTTATGTATGGAAGATGATGAGGTCTGGCAAAAGTCTCTTGGATTTGTTCCTTCAGATTACGGCGGTTTATCGAAAATTCTGGATAAAAGTGCTGAAAAACACTGTGGTTTAGATACAAGTTAGTGTCCATCTA
>PKTV01000512.1 GCA_002868985.1 Desulfobacteraceae bacterium
CTCACTTATAATTTCAGGCACTTATAGTCACATTCTTTTTCAAGCATCTGAAGACGATGGACCTGATCCTGAAAACTCAGCGGCGGGTTTTCGCCAATGGGTTTTTTGAAATAAAATCCCAGTTCCGGAACAGACCCGGAGCATCCCGCCATTTTAAGTGCCGCCATCCAGCGTGCCAGATCCAAAACCATGGGTGCGGCCAAAATGGAGTCCCGCCCCTGCATATTCAGGCGAAGACTCATGGGCAGGTCAAACAATCCCTTAAAATCGACCACATCCCAGGCTTCCTTGGCATCACCCCGGGGCGGGTAGTAATCGATACGGACCTTGTGGGTCGGCTCTTGGTAACGCTCTCCCACGGAATACCCTAAAATCTCATCCAACAGTTCGGTCTTGTTGGCCACTTTGCCGGCAGCCCGATCAGGGTCCATAAGGTTTTTCCCATCCGCATTGCCCAGAATGTTAAGGCTGTACCAGCCATCCACATAGAGACTTCGGGCTTTCAACGCCGAGGCCAGAACCACTTTGAAATAGGTTTGTCCGGTCTTGCCGTCGCGCCCGGATATGGGAATCCGGTGTTCGACTGCCGTTTGAACAACAACAGGAATCTCCAGACGATTGGGTGAAAAGTTCACCACCGGAATTTCAGAGAAAATGGCTGCCAAGACATAGGCCAGATCCGGAAAATTCACAGGATTCACCCCAGCATAGAGGTCGTCCACGTGTTTAACCGTATCAAGGTTGCAGCAAGTGCACGCCGGCAACAGGTTGATCATCACCGGCAGGGCATGGGGATGTTGTTTTTTGAAGTCTTGGATGTCCTTCGTAAGATGCGCCACCTGACCTTTCAGATCCAAATCCTGCGCCGGTGATGCGAAAATGGGTGTTTCTTCCAGATTTTTCTGAAGCGGTTTCAACAAGTTATCTGTCAGCACCCCGTGATTTTCGATGCAATCGACAAGGTTGGCTGATTGAGCATCCCAGCCTGCCATGGTGATACTTTCGGGCGGACCCAGGTAGACAAAACTGTTTCGGGTAATCAGGCTGGGCAAAATGACATCGGGATTCTTTTGCATGGCGGCAACAGCTGCTGCCACGGTAGAGCCCACGGCACCTTTTGCGCCGGCAATCATCAACAGCAGCGACTTCGGTCTGGAATCGTTGGAATTTGTCATCGATAAACCTTAATTTTTCCCTGATTGAGCGAAAACGTCCAATTGAAAGGTGTCGGGTTTCAGGTGTCTGGAAAAAATATCAGACCCGGATATTTCATAAAATATTCGGGCTAAGCCTTTTCGGTAGCTTTCATACAAAAAAACAACCACAATAGCAAATTAATTCCTTGAGAAATTTCGGGCAATGGATGCATGCTTTCGTTTCAACAGCAACGTATTCCCGGTGACGCTCAAGCTGCTCAAAAGCATAGCGCACACGGCAATCAAGGGCGTCAACAGCCCGCTCATGGCAATGGGGAGGCTGATGATGTTGTACAAAAAAGAAAACACGAAATTCTGATGAATCTTTTGGTTCACCATTTTCGCCAGATCGAAAAATTCGAGGATCTGGACGGGATTTCCCTGCATCAGTGTAATATCCGCCGCCTCTTTTCCCAGATGGCTTCCGGAAAAAACAGCCATTGCCAGATCCGCCTGAACAAGAGCCGGCGCATCATTGATACCATCTCCCACCATAGCCACTCTTTTCCCGTTTCCCTGAAGGTTTTGGACAAAAACAGCCTTGTCCAAAGGCGTCCGACTTCCATAGGCATCCCGTATGCCCAACACGTCTCCGATGGCCCGGGTGGTTTGATTCCCATCTCCGGAAACAAGTGCAATGTCGTACCCCTTGTCCAGCAATGTTTCAATGGTGTTGACGGCCGTGTCTTTGAGCGTATCTCCAAACGTAAAAACCGCGCACAATCGCTTACCATAACTCATGTAGACTTTAGATTGCAAGGCCCCATCGTTTTGCCCGTCTTCCAAAACACCCAAGGGTGATGTCAGGTTTTTTTCAACAAAATCTTTGGATCCGATTCTGATTTCTTTTTCTTCAAGCTTTCCGGATACGCCGTTTTGATGATGATGGACGGATTCAAGTGACGTATCGAGCAATACAGCCCTTTTAGCGTGTCTTAAGATCTCCGCTGCAATATAGTGGTCCGAATATTTTTCCAGAGCAGCGGCCAGGGAAAAAATCTGATCTTTTAAAAAAGGCGCTTTGACACACACGTCAAGTAATGTCCAGTCCCCTTGGGTCAGGGTACCGGTTTTGTCGAAGACAACGGCATTTATAAGTTGGGCCTGCTCAAAAGCCGTGAAATCCCGAACCAGGATTCCTTTGCTACCGGCCAGGGAAATTCCGGCAACCCGTGCCATAGGGATGGCAATACCCAGGGCACACGGACATGCGATCACCATGACCGTAACGGATCTGATGAGGGCATTTTCCATCGAAAGTCCTGAAACCA
>PKTV01000200.1 GCA_002868985.1 Desulfobacteraceae bacterium
ATGTTTTTATTATAAGACGAATTTGTTGGTAGAAAAGTTACAAAAATTGGCCCCTTTTCTCCAAGTTGGTTGGAGAAGAGGGGCCAAGGGTTCAAGAATTCAAGGGTTTGATGGCGCTAATCGAAGCCGAAACAATATGGTCTTCGATTCCGTATCCGGGAAACCATTGTTCGATAAATTCCCGACTTTGCCCCAGGGACTCGATTCGGACATCTATAAATCCGGCCTTAAAAAGCATCTGTTCCACATCTTCGATACACTCGGCGCCACCCACACAGCCGGTAACCAGCGAGAGGTTGTGACGAATTTGCGGGGGCAGGGGTTTTGTGGCGACAATGTCAGATATGGCCAGGCGTCCTCCGGGTTTAAGGACTCGAAAGGCCTCCTTAAATACCGCCGATTTTTCAGGAGAAAGGTTTATGACGCAGTTTGACATGATGACATCGATGCTGTTGCCGGCCACCGGCAAATGTTCAATTTCACCCAGCCTGAATTCCACGTTTGAAATGTTTTTGGTTTCTGCATGTTGTCGTGCCTTTTCGACCATTTCCGGGGTCATGTCTACACCGATGACACGACCGGAACTCCCGACGTTTTTCGCGGCCAAAAAACAATCGAAGCCTGCGCCGCTGCCCAGATCCAGTACCGTTTCTCCGGATTTCAGCCCTGCAATCGCCCGGGGGTTTCCACATCCAAGGCCGAGATTGGCCCCTTCAGGAGAAGACTGGATGTCGTCATCAGAATACCCGAGCGCCCGGCTCACGGTTTCAGCAAACATGGTGTTGTCGTTGTTGATGGTTGAAGGCGTGTTGCAGCCGCAACCCACGGTTTTTTGTCGGGCAATACCGGCATAGCGTTTGCGAACCGCTTGTCGAATACGGTTTTGGTGTTCATTTTTCATACGGCACCTCCATTGTTAGATAGTTCGAAAACAGTCGAATAATATGGGCAAAAAATTTTAAGATTAAAAGGCAAAAAAATTTCTGAGTGCATTTACCAGTTCAGGGTCCACCCAGCACAGGATTTTTTGACCGTCCCTGCGGGTGCGGATAAGTCCAACGCGACGCAATTCCTTGATATGATGCGAGACAGTGGATTTTACAATGTCCAATTCCCGTCCCAGATCACCGACGCACGCAGTATCGTCACTGTCTAACACGCTGACCGTTCCCGGGATACAGCAGGATGCCAGAAGGGTGAAGATTTTCAAGCGATTCGGGTTGGACAGGGCTTTAAAAATCTCTGCAAATTCTTCGGTTTTCATTGTTTTATTATTCGACATATATCGAACTATAAGGCCATGGCCTTAATCTGTCAAGCATTTTTTTATAAAAAGCCATATAATGTGGATTGAAATTATGAATGATCATACGTATGATATAAAAATATAAACTCAAGTTAGGAAAACGATCATGATAAAAAAGATCATATCAGGGGGCCAGGTCGGTGCCGGTCAGGGTGCACTGGATGTGGCCATAAAATACGGCATCCCACATGGCGGTTGGATTCAAAAAGGGCGTAAAACCCAGAGCGGAATACTAGCGCCCAAATATCATTTGAAGGAGATGTCAACAGCCAGTTTCAAAAATCGTATCGAGCAGAATGTCATCGATTCCCATGGATCGGTTATCATTACACATGGACCACTCACAGGAGGTGCGGATTACTGCCTTAAAATGGCCCAAAAGCATGGTCGACCATGTTTGCATATCGATTTAAACACGGTATCGGAATTTACGGCCGCATCCAGGCTCAACGCATGGATAAAAGAGAATGACATCGAAGTTTTGAATGTCAGCGGTTCGAGGACCAGTGAAGATTCCAGCATATATAAAGACACCATGGACATTATCGAGTCGGCCGTGGTTCTGGGACTTGTAAAGACACATTCCGCCGGACAGTGGTTGGATCGGAAAAAAGACGATACGCCTGAAGAACCGCTGCCGGCGCCGGCATCGGTGGATGAAGCCGTGGGTCAGCTCATCGTCGATATGCCGTTAAAAGTCCGGGTAAGCATCGCCAATATGGAAAAGGAAGACCTGGAATCTCTCAATTCGACCCTGGGTGTTTCTATCCAAAATCGAATTTTAATAAAGGATGTTGACGGAAAGCTTTTTGCGTCGTGCCTTTCGGTTTCAGGTAAAGACAAACTCGACGGGGGTGGTGCGGCTTTTGTCATCATCGAAAAGCTGTGGGAAAAATTACAAAAGACGCATCGGATGAGAATTATCTAACCCTAATTGAACGAAAGCCGATGATACCCCATCTTCGGCGTTGTCAAGGGTTCGCAGTAGTTCACTACGGCTTCACCCTTTCCGCCTTGAATCTGGAGCATCCTCGACTATCGTTCAATCAGGGTTTAGCAATTGAGCGAAAGCCGATGATACCCCATCTTCGGCGTTGTCAAGGGTTCGCAGTAGTTCACTACGGCTTCACCCTTTCCGCCTTGAATCTGGAGCATC
>PKTV01000300.1 GCA_002868985.1 Desulfobacteraceae bacterium
TAATTCTGAAGTGTTCGAGTGACCGACTCTTAGAATGCTGAATTCTCATCGGTTCTTCCCCTCACAGAATTCCCAGTGACTTGACCCTCTCAACCGCATGCCGGCGGTTGGTGACGTTGATCTTCCGGTAGATGTTATTAAGGTGGGTTTTTACGGTTTCCTCGTGAGTCTTTCGCCTGCCAGCCATCGGTAGGGTTTCCAGTAGATATCATGCAGCCACTGTGTTGCATTCCGACTTTTTTCTCCCATACTGGAGAAGAGGGAGTATAGGGTGGGTACAACGATCAGCGTCAAAAAAGTGGCCACCATAAGTCCGAAAATCACCACAATAGCCATGGATCGCCACCACTGGCTCGACTCACTCACCCAGGAAATCGCCAGATGACGAAAGTCAAAGGAAACGCCGGTCACCATGGGGATGAGCCCCAGGATCGTGGTGATTGCGGTGAGCACTACCGGCCTGAGCCGGGTAGCGCCGGCGCTGATCACCGCTTCTTTGACGGCCAGTCCCCGTTCTCGAAGCTTATTGATGGAGTCAATAAGAACGATGGCGTTGTTGACCACCACGCCGGCAAGGGATATAACACCCACGCCGGTCATGATAATGCCAAATGGCTGCCTAAATAAAGCTAGCCCTAAAAAAGCGCCGCCCAGGGAAAGAATGACCGATGTCATGATGATAAAGGGCTGAGACACGGAGTTGAACTGGCTGACCAAAATTAAAAAGATAAGAAAACAGGCCACCACAAAGGCTTTGCTCAAAAAATCCTCGGACTCTTTCTGAAACTCGTTTTCGCCGGTAAACCGAATGGTATAACCGGGGGGGAGGGGGAACTGTTTCAACATCATTTCAGCTTCGGCCCGGGCCACGGGACCGGGAATTTTGGCTTCGTCCACATTGGCTTTTACCGTCACCACCCGCTCGTTGTTGATGCGGACGATATCGCCGATACTGCCGCTGTATTCCACCGTGGCCAGGGTTGACAACGGAACCATCTCGCTATTTGGACCGGGAATCATCAGCTCTTTCAGCACGTCGGTGACCCGGCGGTTTTCCTCCGGCAGCTGCACGGTGATGTCATAGTCTTCGTCACCCTCACGAAACGACGAGACGTCAAGACCGTTGTATGCTGTTTTCAATGCAAAACCGATCATGTCCGTGGTCAGTCCGAACAGTGCGGCCTTCTGCCGATCCACGACGACCTTGACCGAAGGCGTGCCCTCCACAAAGTCATCCCGAAGGTCTTTAACGTGGGGTATCCTGGAAATGAGCGCCCGAATCTCTTTGGCCATGTTCCCCAGCGTTTGGAAATCATCACCGGCAATTTCGATATTAATGGGCGCGCCGGTGGGGGGACCCTCTTCCTGAACAGCTACGATTATTCGGCCGCCGGGAATATGTTTCACCCGTTCACGAATCACATCCACAGTGTCCGACGACAATGTCTTGCGCTCCTCCATTTCCAGAAACCGAATTCCAACATGGTTGGGGGCATTGGCGTCAAAGATGGAATTGGCGGATGAGGTGACAGCTTTGATGTAGATATTCTCGATATTGTCGAGGTCGCTGGGCCCGGAAAAAATGTCACCGTTGGCTTTTTCATGCGTTTTGGGTGACAGTGCCTCAAGATATTGGCGATTACTTTCGGCCGTCGAGTCGAACAGTTTTTCTTCTGAAACTCCGGCGACTGCCATCTCGATACGCCGCATGATCCGATCGATGTAGTCGATATCCGCACCCTCCGGAACGTCTAAGTTGACGTACATGGACTTGGGTTGAATGTCCGGGAAAAATTCCACGGGTTTTTCAATGCCCACCGCCAGCATCCATGTTTGGAACAACAGAATCAATATGGCAAAGGCAAATCCTGTCACAATAAGCGGTCGACGCAGAGAAAAGGCAAGCACTGCGGTATAGGATTTGAGAATTTTACCTTTGATCTCGATGGGTTTTTCACCGGCTGACTCGATCTCTTCGGCACTTATTGCCATGGGTTGGGTGTCATTTTTTTTAATTTTCATGAAAAACGAGGCCAGTGCCGGATTGATCACCATGGCCACAAACAAACTGGAAGAAAGTGTGACGATGAGGGTCAGCGGCAGATAGCTCATAAATTCGCCCATGATTCCGGGCCAGAAAAGCATGGGTGAAAAGGCGCCCAATGTCGTCAGGGTGGAGCCGATCACCGGAAAGGCCACCTCGGACGTCGCCTTTTTGGCGGCTTCGATGCGCGGGACACCCTGTTCCATGTAACGGTAAATGTTTTCGATGATCACAATGGCATTGTCCACCAGCATTCCCAGAGCCAGTGTCAGGGAAAAAAGCACCACCATATTCAGGGTAATTCCCAGAATATGAAGTACGATAAAGGAAAGCAGCATGGAAAAAGGGATGGCAAGACTGACCAGAAATGAGTTTCGCAACCCTAAGGCAAAAAAGAGAACCACCACCACCA
>PKTV01000383.1 GCA_002868985.1 Desulfobacteraceae bacterium
ATGTGGTGATATTCATTTTTATCCTTTAAGATTCATCCTATTGGTATAGTAACACGTGTTGTTGAATTCTAACTCCTTTTACTTGGGATGTTGACGCTGTTAAACCTTGAACCTTTGAACCTGAATGATTCAATACTATCCCTATCCAGTCCTTTTCGAATTTATTCCAGGTGCATGTAAAATGGAATTTAGAAAAATCATTCACAAGATCCTCAACTTCATCGCTTTTAATTCCCGACACCACCACCGCGCCTTTTTTTTGTGTGATCCCGGCGATGTGAGAACAAAGCCGCTTTAGAGTGGGATACCGAAGGTTGGCCGTGATCAAAGAATAGGTTTCTTTGATGTCTTCGACCCCGGTATCAAGAATGTTGATTCGATGTTCAAGGCCGTTTAATTGGATGTTTTTTTGTGCTTCATCTCTTGCACAGGCATCGATATCGATGCCGACAGCACGTTTTATCCCCATCAACACGGCGGCAATGGCCAGAACGCCGGACCCGGTGCCGATATCAAGGGCCCTACCATTGTCGGCCTTTAGAATACCATGATTTTCTGATAATGCCGCTTCTATCCCCTGAATGGCCAATCGCGTTGTGGGGTGATCCCCGAATCCGAATGAAGCGCCTTTTGAAATATCAATAACAATGTCACCAGACGAAGATTCGTAAACCATGCCCGGCGGTTTTAGAACCACCCGCTTTGAAACTCGGGTTGGCTTCTCATAGGATTTTTCAAGAAAAGAACAGCCGAGATGGTAGGTGTATTTGAGCTCCCGGCTTAAAATTAGATCCCTGATGGCGGTTTTTATGGCTTTTTCATCTACAAAAGTGTTTCCCAGAAGCCGCTTTCTGAGTTCACCGGGTGTTAGCCTTTGGCTCGATTCCTCGACAATGCCCAGTACTTTTCGACGGCGGGTCCCATTGTCTGTGTTTGGCTTTTTGGCGGTTTTGACAGGTGCGGTCATCGGCCCTTGTTTTTTCGGCCCAACTGGTACTTTCGAACGGCCCGGTTATGGTCTTTGAAATTCGTCGAGAACTGGTGCGTCCGGTCTTTTCTGGAAACAAAATAGAGAAATTTTGTGTCTGCCGGATAAAGAGTGGCTTCAATGGCCCTGACACCGGTATTTGAAATCGGTCCGGGCGGAAGTCCCTTTATGGTATACGTGTTGTAAGGCGTTGGATGGGCCAGATCTTTTCGGGTGATATTGCCGTTATAGTCCTCTATGCCGTAAATGACCGTTGGATCGCTCTCTAAACGCATGTTTCGTTTTAACCGATTATGGAAAACAGAGGCAATAATGGGACGCTCATCGGCAACAGCGGTCTCCTTTTCGATGATCGATGCCAGCGTGATCACCTGGTGTATCGTCAACCCCAGCTTTTTGGTTTGTTCTTCCCACTCCGGTTTGAAGACCGACCGGAATCGTTTGACCATGGTGGATATAATGTTTTCAGGTGTAACGCCCCTTGGGAAATGATACGTATCCGGAAAAAGATATCCTTCAAAGGTTTGGGCATCAATCCCTTTGGCATTCACAAGATCAGGGTCGGTTGCGGCCGCTAAAAAATCGGCTTCAGAAGCGAACCCTGCGGTTTCGACAGCTTCGGCAATCTGTATCAGGTTGTACCCTTCAGGGATGGTCAGCCGGTGAAGGCGAACCTTTCCATCCACCATGGTTTCGAGTATTTTTTTCGGCGTCATGGCAGAGGACAGCATATATTCACCGGCCTTGATGCGTTTGTCATATCCTTTCATGCGGGCAAACAACCTGAATTTGACCGGATGAAGGATCATTCCTTTTTGATAAAGCAACGTGGAAAGCACCTTGAATCCCAGGCCGGATGGAACGTCAATTGCCTGCTCGACAGGTGCCGTATTGGGTGGTTTTTTGGCGTAGGCAACAATATTCAGATAAATACCGGCCACACCGATAACAAGAAAAAACAATATGAGTAAAATGGCAACGCCCAGTTTCTTCAAATTAACAAGTCCCTTATATGAAAATATATTGATATCTAAATTGAGATAATTTTATTCCAAATTAACATGATTTGTCAAAGAACTAATGGTGACGGCTTCGTAAAAAGTCCAATTTCTGCGTTGCGCTTCTTTCCATGCCGTGTGGCGGAGATCCCGTTTTATCGGAGAATATTTTCTGTTGGATTCCTGTAAATCGCTTGATTTTATATCCGAAATGTTTATGATTTGAAGATTGATACTGTTTGAAATATGTAACATAGGTAAAAATTCCGGGCATAGAAGACCCGGCTTTGATATAACCCTGGAAAGGGCTGTTTTTCTTAAAGCCCTACAAGTTAAAAGTGTCCAAAGTTATGGAGTCGCTTCGCTCCGCTGGTTTTATATAATTGACAGAATTCCTTATCTTTAGCTCACTTTAAACTTTAGTTCACTTCAAACTTTTGCATACATAAAATGAATA
>PKTV01000384.1 GCA_002868985.1 Desulfobacteraceae bacterium
GATATCGCCACTAATGTCATTCCACCGATCATAGAAATATTAGCTGGTGTCTATCCATAAATAGTTATTTTGCCCAATCTCTTCGTTATGCTCGAAAATTAATCCTCGGAATATCAATCATATGCCTGTGGTTAATTTTCTCGCATGCCTTGACATTGAACAAAATATTTCATTTCTGGACAGACACAATCTATGTATCTCAGAATTTCTATAACTATTTAAAGGATCAAAGTCCCTGCGGGCTGGAAGCCGATTGGGATCAAAATCCTCAATTTGCATTAAAGTCATAAAATTATTAAAGGCTCCCGGAAGGTATCGGCAGCCTTTAAAGGGCATAAAATATTGTATACGAGATTAGTACCGTATGGAATCAAATTTGGGTTCAGCCTTTTAATTTTTTAATTTCTTCGGTAATTAAGGGCACGATCTCAAAAAGATCTCCTTCTATACCGTAATCGGCTTTGGAAAAAATGGGTGCTTCCGGATCCTTGTTTATGGCCACAATGACATTGGATGACGACATTCCGGCAAGGTGCTGAATGGCGCCGGATATGCCGCAGGCAATATAGAGATTCGGAGAAACGACCTTTCCGGTCTGTCCCACCTGGTCCGAGGAGCTGCGCCAGCCTTCATCGACAGCCGATCGCGACGCACCGACAGCACCCTCGAGAACCTGAGCCAGTTCCTCTATGACGGCAAAATCAGGGCCACCCATTCCTCTTCCACCGGACACGACCGTATCCGCTTCGGTAAGTTCGACTTTGCCGGTATCAAGATGCTTTTCAATGAATTTCATTAGGGTTGCACCGGTATTGACCTCAAACTTTTCAATGGATCCGGTTCCGGCAGCACTGGCGATGGTCATGGCATTGGGTCGAATGGCTAAGATTTGCGGTTTTCCGTTGAGCATGACATCCGCCAGTATTTTTCCGCCATACATATAACGTGTTGCCATTAGGTTGTTGTCTTCAAAACGAATGGCAACACAATCCATGGCAAGCGGGGCGTTCAGGCGTGCACTCAGACGCGCTGCAATATCTTTTCCCTGGGTGGATGCGCCCAGTATCACGACATCCGGTGTTTCTTTGTTGATGACATCTGATATGACATTGCCGTATGCATCAGGCAAATATTCAAAAAGGGCGGAATTTTCTGCAACGATGATCCTGTCCGCCCCAAATTGCTCGAGTTCTTTTGAAATGCTTTCAATGTTATCTACCAAAACAAGGGCGTTAAGTTCACAACCCAGGTGATCAGCGATACGCCGTCCTTCGCTCAATGCTTCGAAAGTCACTTTTCGGAAAACACCCTCTATTTGTTCCGCTATTGCTAAGATATTCTGTGACATATTCATCCCCCTTGTTAAAGGACTTTTGCTTCATCATGTAAAATTTTGACAATTTCAGCCGCTTTTGCCTGTGCGGAGTCGCCTTCTATCATTATTCCGCCTTTTCGTTCCGGAGGCATTTTCAATGAGACGATTTTTGTTAACGGCTTTCCAACGGTTTCAGGATCGAGCCCGATGTCTGTTATGGTTTTCATATCAATGGGTTTCTTTTTCGCTTTCATGATTCCCGGAAGAGAAGCATAACGGGGCTCGTTTATCCCGCGTTGAGTTGTAAAGAGGACTGGCATCGGTGCTTCCAAGACAACCGTTCCACCGTCGACGGTTCGATGGCATTTTATGTTACCATTGGTAATTTCCTGTTTGATTACCATAGAAATATGGGGGATATCTAAAAATTCGGCTGTTGCCGGCCCGACTTGGAAGTTGTCATCATCAACTGCCCGCTGACCGGCGATGATTATATCAAAGGGGGTTTCTTTGAGCCCCGCGGATAAAATTCTTGCGGTTGTTAACCCATCGTAAACGTCCCCATCAGGCATATTGATCAGTATACCTTTGTCTGCTCCCATTGCCAGGGCGGTTCTTATGGCTTCAACCGTTTTTTCCGATCCTACAGAAAGGATGGAAACCGACCCTCCATGTGCTTCCTTTATTCGAAGCGCCTCTTCAACTGCGAATTCATCATAGGGATTTATGACCCACTTGATATCGTCACTTTTTATGGATACACCGTCATCGGCAATCCCTATAAGTGACTCTGTTGCCGGAACCTGTTTTAGCAAAACGACAATTTCCACTTTTGTTACCTTTCCTTTCATGTAATGTGTAATGGATTGGCAGGGTGTAACCCCTTAAAAAAACAAAAAAGACACATTCCTGAACAAAAAAAAAATACAAGACTAGTCTGCGGATGTCAACAAGATTGTGAGACCTTTTAAGCTGGAAATAGGAAATAGAAAAGAGGAAAGAGGATAAGAGAAACCACCCCGCCCGCCTCGCCTGAGCGAGAGCGATGGCGGGCAGGTCCACTTGCTTGCCCCGTAGGTTCGGCAAATCGTACTGGGGCGATTATCTATTTTCTAATTCCTA
>PKTV01000391.1 GCA_002868985.1 Desulfobacteraceae bacterium
AATTATTTAAGGTAAAATCACATATGGATGCGATGGTTAAACGAAAAAAGCCCCATGGACCTCTATACGGCACATGGAGGATGTAACATATAGATATTCATATTATATTTTACATAGGAGTCACTTTGTATTTTGGTGCTGTACGATAATGCGCCAGTGAAATATTTTACCTTCCCGCTGGTCGAAGATGCCGTTTGCGGTGAGGCGGACAGGAATAAATATATTTCGGCCTGATGCTCCAAAGGTTTTTTAGAACCTATCTCAAAAATAATATTTGATTGCGAGACTTGAGTTTTAATATTAATGGGTTGAGTCCGTTGTCTTTAACACGGATACGATGTCCATTTGGCAACAGATTGCTGCAAAACGGGTCGTGGACATTCGGGCTGATCCCGCTAAATCGGCACCCCTTGTCTCAACCCGGTCCCACCAAAAACGAACCCCCATCCCTCATACCGTAACCCCAAATTTTTCATGAAGAATTTTTCTGGCGCGCAATTTTATCTTATAGAAGCCATCCCCCCCATATCGTTACACGTGGAAGGGCATCCCTGAACATGTACTTCAGATTTGTAAGAAATCCGTGTTCACCGATCACGCTGTTTGACTTCTTTACAATGTGTAAACATTCCTGACAGAAAATTTTGTTCGAAAGATTGCAGATGCCAACGGCTTGTCAAAAAAAGATAATAAAACTGGTTGTTTATATAAAACTCTTTACTTCCAAAATTTGGCACATTCATTGCTGATTAGAAGATATTAAAAGTATTGTCGATCAACATTCCAAAAGCCAAAAGTAATCCTGAGAAAAGAAGCAGCATTTGTCATCCGGTTTACCCTGGACATCAAGATGAACCGGGGAAATGAAATTTGAAAAAGTACAGGAAACCGGATGCGCATGGGGCGTGGATGATGAAACAGCCATTCGGGGCGGATTACCCAAAACTTCGCCTTAAGGACAAAAAATGGAATCGAATCATTTTTCAGCAATAAGAAGAATTCTCTTTACCTGCATGATCCTGGTTCCGTTGGTTCCTTTTATCCTGGCGTTGGGCACCGGCTATTATTTTTTCACGACATCTTTAGAAAACAACACAATAGCAAGTATGAAAAGAATTGTCGGGGATCACCGGCAGATGATCGAGTCCTTTCTCGAAGAGCGGAAACACGATTTAGATTTTATTCTGTATTCCTATACATTCGAAGATCTCAGCCAATCTGAAAACCTGGACACTGTTTTTGACCACTTACAAAGAGAATCCCAGGCATTTGTTGACCTGGGGGTCTTCAACGAAGAGGGATTCCATGTCGCTTATCACGGACCTTACAGTTTAAAGGGCAAAATTTATAAAGACACAGACTGGTTCAAGGAAGTGATGAAACACGGGTATTACATCAGCGACATTTTTTTAGGCTATCGTCAGGTGCCCCACTTCATCATCGCTCTTGCCAAGGAAGACGCGGGTAAAAAATGGGTGATTCGCACAACCATCGATACGGTAACATTTAACAATATTGTCAAGGGCATCCGTATCGGCAAAACAGGAGAAGCCTACATTCTGAATGTGAACGGTTTGTTACAGACGGAGCCGCGGTCCGGCGGAAAATTGATGGATAAACATCCGGACACCGTTAAATATCCGTCATCCAATATCGGTATCGAAACCTTCATTGCTAAGGGATTAAAAGGAGAGACGTATCTGTACACTACCACCTGGCTGCAAAACAAAAAATGGCTGCTGGTGGTCAGGCAGGAAAAATCGGATGCGTTCAGTGCACTGACCTCAGCCGTTTACCTGGTTGTTCTCATCACCGTCATCGGCGGGGCGATTATCACTGTTGTTGCATTTTACCTCACGAACCATATTGTCGGACGAATGGAAAAAATGGATGTCGAAAAGGAGCGGTTGAACCAGCAGCTCATTGGTGCGAGCCGCCTTGCAGAACTGGGCGAAATGTCGGCAGGTTTTGCCCACGAGATTAACAACCCCCTTCAGATCATCAAAAACGAGCAATCTCTCATGGAAATGATCTTGGATGACATGAAAGAAGCCGGCCAGATAACGGCATCGGAGTCTTTAGCTGAATTCGTGGACTCCATGGATCAGATCAAACTTCAGATTTCCCGCTGTGCCAAGATTACCCAAGCGATTTTAAAATTCGGCAGGCAGGACGAGCCCAAGCCTCAAAATATAGACCTTCGAAGTTTTATTCCGGAGCTGATCGGTATGGTGGCTCAAAAGGCGAGTGTCCACGGAATTTCCATCGAACAGAATATCGCTGAAAATACGTATCCGATACATGGAGATCCGACACAACTGCAGCAGGTTTTGCTGAATCTGTTTAACAATGCAATGGATGCAATTCTTGAACAGCATGGAACCTCAGGCGGAAAACTGGTGGTCAACACCGGGGCCAAAGAAAACAAGACGGTTGAAATAGTCATCAAGGACAATGGCTGCGGGATCAGCCCAGAAAATTTAAATAAAATATTTTCCCCGTTTTTTACCACGAAATCGGTTGGGAAAGGGACCGGGTTGGGGCTATCGATATGTTACGGCATCATCGATAATATGCACGGTACGCTGGAGGTCAGTAGCGAAGTGGGTGTCGGAACGACATTCTCCATCCACCTGCCGGCGGTGGTGTAAGGTATGGAAAGAATGAGCATACTATTGGTCGACGATGATCAAAATTTTTTATCTGTTGCCAAAAAACGGTTGGCAAAAAGGGGCCACGCCGTCCAAACCGCATCGAACGGGCCCGAAGTCTTTGAAAAACTTCAGGTCAAAAGCATCCATGTGGTTGTTCTTGATGTCAAAATGCCGGGTATGTCCGGCATTGAAATTTTGAAAGAGATCAAAAAAAACTTCCCACTGGTTCAGGTGATTATGTTGACCGGAGTTCCCACGGTGGGGTGTGCGGCGGATAGTCTGAAGCTCGGAGCGTTAAGTTACTTGATCAAACCGGTTGATATCGAAGAACTCCTACAAAAAATCAAAGAGGCTTATGAACAAGGACAGCGTTTGGAACAAAAAATTCGCAACACCCAGATCAGGGTTTTAGAACAAAATGTTCAAACAAACCGATTTCATAGATAATCATATAATCACTCAAATAGTTAAGTATTTAACGAGATTGCAGGGAGAAAATCATGGAAAAAATGAAGATGATGCTGGTGGACGATGAGGAACGGTTTTTGTCCACCACCCAAAAGTTGCTTGCAAAAAAAGGCTATGATGTCGTGACCGCCTCAAGCGGGGTCGAGGCTCTGGAAAAAATCAGGATTCATAACATCCATGTGGTGATTCTTGATGTCAAAATGCCCGGCATGGACGGTAATGCCACCTTAAAGGAGATCAAAAGGCAATTCCCTTTGGTTGAAGTGATCATGCTGACCGGACATGCCACCATGGAATCTGCAATCGACGGTTTAAAATCAGGGGCCATGGATTATTTAATGAAACCCACGGATATCGATGAAATTATCCTTAAAGCGGAGGAAGCATTTGGAAAGAGGCAGGGTCTGGAAGAAAAAATTCGGGTGGCCCGGATGCGAAAGCTGGTGAAATCTCCAAGTGAGATTATCCGGGAATCCTGAGATCTTTAGGAAAGAGAAGACGCAAAGATCACATTTTCTCGTTTGGGTGAGAAAAGGAAGGGGTAAAAATGGCGGAGGCAAAAAAGAAAAAGGCGACTGGATATGACAAATATGTGAACTGGAAGCTATTCATTTTTCCGGTGATTCTCTTTGCTGTAATCCTGATGATACCGACACCTTACGGAATGAAGGATGTGGGTACGGAATACGAAGTGGGGCCCAAAGTGGCTGTGAATTTTATAACCCAGGAGCTTTTTAAGGTAAAAAGCCCTGATGCAACCCAATGGCAGCTTCTCACCGCGCATATGATGGAAAGAAATATGCGGATGGGTGCGCTTAACATTAAACGCTTTTTAAAACGAAATCTGAAATGGTGCAAAAAATACAAGATACAGGCGGATTCAAAAAACCTCGAAATAGCCCGGAATTACATCAAGGAAAATGTGTCGGATGAAGCCTTTAAAAACCTTATGATGGCAACTTTGAAGCTTCGCAGGGACACACTCAAATATGAAAATTTAACCGGGAATGACAAAAAAGCGGCGGACAAAGGGGCCTGGCATATAAAAGTCGCCATTGCCATGGTCGTTTTTGTCGTGTTCTGCTTTGTGACGGAATGCATTCCCCTTCCGGGGGTGGCGTTTTGTATCGGGCTGATTCTTGTGTTCACCGGCGTTGTTACCAGAAAACAGGTGGCCATGCTCTATTGGAGTGATGCTTGCTGGTTTATTATGGGAAGCCTCATGTTTGCGGCCGCGTTTGTAAAGACAGGGGTGGACAAACGGATCTGTTTGCTTTTATTTAGAAAACTGGCGGTCCCCAATGTGAGATGGATCACCCTGATCATTTTTGTCATCATCGCTCCGCTGGCGTCATTCATCTCAGACCACGCCCTGGCCGCCATGTTTCTTCCCATCGGTATTCTTTTGTATCAAAACAGCCTGACAAATGAAATACCTGAAGATCCCGAACTGGCCAAGATGCTGATGATCACCATTGCCATGGCCTGCAACATCGGAGGCTTCGGAGCGCCGTCAGGGGGCGCCCGCAATGTCATCATGATGACCTACTTAGAAGATATGTTCGGCTTTGATATCGGCTATTTTCAGTGGGTCAGCTACGCCATGCCTTTTGTTATTTGCATGATTCCCGTTACCTGGCTGGTGACGAACTGGCGCTTTAAACCCAAAATTACCTCTCTGGCGCCGGCCATGGAGCATTTAAAACATGAAATCGGAAAGATGGGCGGCTGGAACCGACAGCAGATATTTGCCCTCGTTATTTTCCTGATCATGCTATGGGGCTGGTTTACCGAAAAGATCTTCTTCAATCTGGGGATTTATCCGATTCGCCTCGGTATCGGTGTGATCGCAATGGCAGGAGCGGTTGCTTATATTTTGGCCGGAGTTGTCAACTGGCGAGACTACCAGGAAAAGGTCGACTGGGGTGTGGTGTGGCTTTACGCCGGTGCGATCATTTTTGGCAGAACCCTGGACTCAACAGGAGCGGCCTACTGGATGGCAAGAACCTGTATCGATGCCCTTGCTCCTTTGGGAATGGACCACGGCATCCCCCTGATGTTGGTTAACAACGGCCTTACCTCATGTTTGACCAATCTAATGGCAGACGGTCCGGCGGCGGCCGCCGTAGGCCCCATCTCCTTGAATATGGCCGGTTTGGTCCACCCCGGAACCACCTTTCTCCCCTTTATGACCATGGGCACGGCAGCGGCCTCTTCCTTCGCATACTGCTTGATCATCGGCACGCCGCCCAACGCCATTGTGTATGCCAGCGGTTATCTCGAGCCAAAAGACTATATTAGAGTCGGGGCAATTATGTGGTTGGTTGCCAATATTGTTTTGGTTCTGCTCACAGTTGTCTACTGGAGTTTTAGAGGTTTTGGAGGCCTGCCGGGCTTTTGAACCCATTAAGGAGGCGAAAACATGGAACATGACCATCATAAAAAAAAGATAGAACCAAAAAAAGGCGTGGTTCATGCAAAAGGCGTTACGTTTTTTGATCAAAAAACCGAACGAAAATTTTTCTTTGTTTTAACGCTGATCATGCTTCTATTGGGGGTTTTGGCAAAATTGGGTTTATTTTAAGGAAAAGTAAAACAAATGGCGCAAACAAAACATTTTAGTCTTGGAATCTATTTTCATACCCTCACCAAAATGCTGGGACAACCCCGCAGATTTTTCAGTGAGCTTCACCGGGATGCAGGATTAAAACAACCTTTGGGTTTTTTGCTGGTTTCCAGTCTTTTTTTTGCCGGAGCCAGCCTGATGAGCAACCTGACGCCGAATCCGTTGGTTATGGGGGGTGTGTTTTTTATCAATGCCATGGGCATGACCTTTATCGCCGCAAGCATCGGTTTTATGGTGATGATCGCAATCATGGGCCGGCGGGTGACATTTGCCCGGTTTTTCAGCATATACGCCCTTTCCGCCGGTGTCACCCTTTTGGCTTCGTGGCTCCCTTTTTTTATCTGGCTCACCGAGCCCTGGAAATGGTGGCTGATTGGGACGGGGATGGTAAAAGGCTTCGGATTCGGTCGGGTGCAGGTTTTGGTGATCATCGGTGTATCGGTGGGATTGATGTTTTTCTTTTTCTGGTGGGTTTTACCCATGACGGCATCCTTGAGATGATGAGGCCTACGGTTTGCCCGGTCCATGAACAAAAAAAAGTTCGATAAGTAGATCTTGTTTACCCAAAGAGGAGACAAACAAAATGAGTGAGAAAATAAAAGTATTAATGGTCGACGACGAAGTGCAGTTTAGAGCCACGACTAAAAAGATTCTGAACAAAAGGGGGTTCGACACAATTCTGGCAGACAGTGGCGAGGAAGCCATTGAGAAACTTGCCGAAAAGCCGGACGTGGTGATTCTCGATATTAAAATGCCCGGCATGGACGGCCACCAGGCCTTAAAAGAGATCAAAAAACATTCCCCCGATCTTCCGGTGATCATGCTCACCGGCCATGGCGCCCTCCCTTCGGCACAAGAAGCCCTTGCAGAAGGGGCCTTTGATTACCTTTCAAAACCCTGCGACATTAATCTTCTGGCCGGTAAAATTACCGATGCCTTTCGTCAAGCCACAGCCGGTGTGGCCCCTATAAAAGAAAAGACGGTTTCTGAGGTCATGATTCCACTCGAATACTATACGACATTAACCGAGGGAAATACTATTCAGGACGCCGTTGAAAAATTAAAAGCGTCCTTTTCCGCCGAGGTCTCCACCAGCCGTCTCATGGAGACCGGACACCGCTCCTTTCTGGTATTTGATGAGAACGGTGAAGTAAAAGGGATGGTCGCCATTGTTGACCTTTTATCGGCCATCATGCCGGGGTACCTCTCCGCTCCCAAACCTTCCATGGCGGACAGTATCCAGTATTCGCCCATGTTCTGGAGCGGTATGTTTACCCTGGAAGTCAAGCAACTGGCTGCCAAAAATGTCAAAGATATCATGTCTTCCGTACCGCTGACCATCGATGCCGACGCCAATCTCATGGAAGCGGCGCATATGATGGTCTATCAACAGGAACCACGTCTGGTTGTCGTAAGAAATAAAGCTGTCGTGGGGATCATTCGGGAGCAGGACTTGTTCTTTGAAATAGAGAAGATTTTAAGGACCTAAGGTATCAGGTGTTATCCAAATTTATTTTGCATTTTTTCTTAGACAAAAAAGAACCGCCGTTATCGGCTCCGGCGTGACCGGACCAGATGATATACGCTTTTATTCGATTCTTGACGAGGAGGATGTATGAAGGATCACAGAATGATGTCTCAGAGTGAACCGGGTTTTTGGAAAAACAAACCGGGTTATAAGCCGATGTTATTTGTTCTTGCAGCAGTGGTTTTTACTGTCTTAGTTGTTTTGCCGCCACCGCAAAGTATGATCGATATGGTAACAAAAATTAGTCCGCCGGGATATAAACTCGATAAGGGTTGTAACACCATTGTCGAAACAGTGAACAAGAAGTTAAACCCCAAGGCCTTTGAGGAATTTAAGGAGGGAAAGACGGCAGCATCAGAAAAAAATGAACATTCCCTGCTCGATGCCCAAGACGTCGCCAAGATGGCCAAGGTGATGATTGGCATATTGTTGCTGGCCGCCTTTTTATGGGGCACTGAAGCTCTGCCTTTAGGCGCCACGGACATTCTGGTGGGGGTTATGATTTATCTTTTTGCTATTCTGCCGATCAATGATATCTCCAGAGCCTATATGAAGGACGCTGTTTTTTTCATTTTCGGCATCCTGGCGGTGGCGGTCGGTGTTGCCAAAACCGGCCTGGACAAACGGATCGGCCTCATACTTCTCAGCCGAATTAAAAGCGCCAAAGGATTTGCTTTTATTTTTTTTCCGATGCTGGCCATTGCCGCCGGATTTTTATCCGAACATGCCCTGGTGGCGCTTTTGATCCCTGTACTTATGGGAGTGTATAAGACAACCTGTAAGATGCACGGCGTTAAAAAAGACCGGGCCCTGGCCATTTTCCTTTTGCTTGGCGTCTGTTTCGCGGCCAATCACGGCGGCCCGGGTTCTCCTGCGGCCGGAGGCCGCAATGCCATCATGGTAGGCTACTTAATGGAATACGGTATGCCGATTACGTTTTTGCAGTGGATGAAATACGGCCTCCCGTTTGTTCCCTTCATGGCTGTGGTTATCGGCGCCTACATGTATATTCGCTTTAGACCTAAATTCAAGGTGCCGGATGTCAATCCCAGCGAAGTGGTTAAAGCCGAAGTGGCGAACATGCCTAAATTCGGTGGAAAAGAGGCGTCGATGGCCGTAATTTTGGTCCTATTGATTATCGGCTGGATTGTTCTGGGCGAAGAAGCCGGTCTGGGCGGCCCTACGCTTTACGCGGTGGCGGCCATGTTTATATGTCGCATCGTCGAATGGGAGGATATCCAGATGGGTGTGGCCTTTGACGTGGTCGGCCTGTATGCTGCCGCCTGTGCCATGGGGGTCGGCCTGAAATTTACCGGCGGTGCCCTCTGGTTGGCCCAAACCTTTGTCGGTTTTTTGCCGGATTTTATGACCCGAGGTGACGGATTGGTTATGGGCGTCAGCCTGCTCACCGGAATCATGACCAATTTTATGAGTGACGGTGCCACGGTTGCAGCTTTGGGCCCGATTGTTTTGCCCATGGCGACACTGGCCAATGTGAGTGTCTGGAAAGTGGGGTTGGTTACCGCCTTTTCTTCCTCTTTTGCGAATTTTCTGGTGGTCGGGACCCCCAATAATGCCATTGCTTTTGGTATGGGACGGGACCCTGAAACCGGTGAAAGGTTGCTAGATGTCATGGATTTTGTTAAATACGGACTGCCGGTAACCATCCTTGCATGGCTTGTCCTCTGGGGCTGGGCGGTATTCGGGTACTGGAAGTTTTTAGCCTGGTAAGACCAAGTTAGCTACGCTACGCTGCGCAATTGGAATAATGGAATATTGGAGTTATGGCCCCGGTGAAATAGAAAAAAATTTCACCGGGTAAAAATGATGGGTTTAAAGGAATTTTGTATCATTAAAAAAGGTTATTTTCCACTTTTATACCCATTATTCCAATATTCCATTCAGATCATCCCCTTTCTAAAGGGTAATTAAGGAAGACTTTAATGGGGCTCTATAAACGAAAACCAATATTTATAAAACTTCAACGGACTATCTTTTTCGTCATTCTGATCGTTTCCATTGTTCCGCTGGTATTTCTTGGAGAGACCATCTATTATCGGTTTGCCAGAACATACGAAGAAAAGATTGAAGATCAGATAAAATACCGGACAAGATCCCAGTCTTATGCCGTAGAAGTCTTTTTAAGAGAGCGAAGCGCCATCCTTGCAACCATTGTGGACACCCATTCTTTTGACAACTTAAAGCAACAGGAAAATCTTGACCGCATGTTTAAAGTCATTAGCCGGCGAACAGACGGTCTGATTGACTTGGGTGTCATCGACAGCGCCGGTCAACACCTGGCCTATGCGGGTCCCTATCATCTGAAAGGGTTGAATTATTACAAACAGGCTTGGTTTGCCGAGGTGATGAGCAAGGGCAAGTATATCAGTGATGTTTACATGGGGTACCGGCAAATGCCCCATTTTGTTATCGCCCTCCGGGGTTACAGCGACGGGATTACCTGGATTCTAAGGGCAACCGTCGATTCGGACATATTTAACAAACTTGTGAGGACCGCCCAGACAGGAAAGTCAGGCGATGCTTATCTCATCAATAAAAACGCGATTTATCAGACAGCCCCTCGCTTCTCAGGAAAGATACTTGCTAAATCAAACATTATCTTAACACGTTTTGGTGAAGGGACTACGGTTGCCGAAAAAATTAAGGATAACGGCCAAACAAAACATGTTGCCGGAACCTGGTTGAAAAATAATGAGTGGCTCCTGGTGATCACGCAGAATGTCGGAGATGAGATTAGCGGATTAATGACCACCAGAACCATGGAAATTATCATTATTGTTTTTGGATGCCTTGCAATAATTACAACCACCTTTTTAGCGATGCGTATCATTTTCAGGCGCCTTGAAGATGCTGACAAAGGGATTAGCGAACTTAATGAACAGCTGATCCAATCTGATAAAATGGCGGCTTTGGGAAAGATGGCCGCCGGAATTGCCCATGAAATCAACAATCCTCTTGCGGTCATCGGTGAAAAGGCGGGATGGATGCAGGATTTGCTGCTTGACGAAAAATTTCAGGAAAGTGAGAACCTCAAAGAATATGTAATCTCTATCGATAAAATCGAAGAACACGTGGAAAGGGCCCGTAAAGTGACCCATAATATGCTCGGGTTTGCCAGAAGAATGGAGCATCGCTTGGATGATGTCGATATTAATCTTGTTTTGAGCCAGACCATAGAGCTTTTGCAAAATCATGCTCAGATAAACAACATCGAAATAAGCAGGGATTTTCAGCCGGACCTTCCGATTATTGCCAGTGATCAATCCCAGCTTCAACAGGTGTTTTTAAACCTGATGAACAATGCCATTGATGCCATCGAAAAGGATGGATTGATTGAAGTAAACACACAAAAGGAGGGCTCCCAGGTTGTCATCGGAATAAAAGATAACGGTCCGGGCATCCCTGAAAAACATCTGACAAAAATTTTTGATCCGTTTTTTACCACCAAAGATGTCGGCAAAGGGACCGGATTGGGATTGTCGGTAAGTTATAATATCATCGAAAAATTGGGCGGTTTGATCACCGTGAAAAGCAAACTGTCTGAAGGAACGCTTTTTAGTGTGACGCTTCCTATTGTAGCTCCTGAAAGGAAGTAGTAAATGAGCAGTAGACACTTTTTATTATAGGGCATTATTTGTGCATGGAGCGGTTTAACAGATAAAAACTTTTCGATCCTTAAAATAATATTTTTATTAGTCCTTGAAAACCTGGTCCTCTGGGCAGGGTTAGAGTTCTTCGGCTCTGCCTGAAGAATCGCAGCAAGAGTTTGAAGTGAACTAAAGTTTAAAGTGAGCTAAAGTTTAGGAATTCTGTCAATTATATAAAACCAGCGGAGGGAAGCGACTCAATAACTTCCCCGATGAATACGGGATAAATAGGCACTTTAGATCACTTTAGACACTTTTAACTTATACGGCTTTAAGTAAAACAGCCCCTTCCAGGGGTTATATCAAAGCTTGGTCCTCTGGGCCTGGATTCTTTACTAAACCCAAACACTTAATCGGCAAGGAGTATGAAATGGACATGTTCAGAATATTGGTGGTCGATGATGAAGTCGATTTTTTGGAAACCATCGTCAATCGACTGCAAAAAAGAAAACTGAATGCAAGCGGCGTGACCAGTGGAGAAGAAGCCGTTGAACTTCTCCAAAAAGAACTCTTCGATGTGGTTATCCTCGATATTAAAATGCCCGGGGGAATGGACGGCATCGAAGCCTTGCGGGAGATTAAAAAGATTCAGCCGTTGGTCGAAGTTATTCTTCTTACAGGACATGCTTCTGTGGAAACGAGCATCGAAGGAATGAAGCTGGGGGCCTTTGATTATTGTCTGAAACCCATAAAGTTTGAAGACCTTTTACAAAAAATGGCCGCTGCATTTTCCAAAAAATCCACCCATGATAAAAAAATACGGGATGCAAAGATACAGCAACTGATTCGACATCCCGGCAGGGTGTTTGACCAGGATTGATAGGTTGTGCCATTTATTTGAGTCTTATTTTTTTACCCGTAGCCAGCCTTCCTTTACGGAAGAGGCTGCAGGAGGGGGCAATTTGACGGGATTGCCCCATTCACTTCGTCGAAAGGGGATTGGGAGCCCTCCATGTTTTTCCTGGCCGACGTTTGTTGTCAAAATTCAAGTAATATTAAAAGGAGGTATATGCAATGAAAAGGTCCCGGATATTTGTGATGCTGTTTTTAACCCTTGTCTTGTGCCGGCCTCAGGTTTGTCCGGCTGCAATGAGCAACGAGGATATGCTGAACAAGCTCAATGAACTCAGCACAATTATCCAGAAACAGCAGCAGGAAATCGAAATGCTGAAACAGGAACTGAAAAATCAAAAGGAATCCATCAATCAGGTACAAGAAACACAAAAGGAAGAAATTACAAAGACCGTAAAGACGGAAACCGAAGAAAAATCCAAGGAATGGAGCGAAAAGATTCCCGGATGGATTAAAGATACCAAAGTGTCCGGTGATCTGAGACTTCGTTATGAAGGTATATACAACCGGGAAGAGCGACAGACCGACGGATCAATTAAAGATCTTCCAGCCCGCGACAGATTCCGAATTCGGGCAAGACTATTTTTTGACAGCAACATCAGCGATGAAGTATCCACCCATTTCATGCTTTGCACCAATCAGGACAACAATCGAGAAGCCACGACCACCAACCAGAGTTTTAACGATGATTTCAATGACAAAGGCATCTATCTGCACAGGGCGTATGCCACATATATGCCCAACTGGTTGAAGAAACTGGAGCTTGCGGGCGGCAAATTCAAAAATACGTTTTTGCACACCGACATTATGTGGGATCCGGATGTAAATCCTGAAGGTTTCTACGAGTATTATCAGTATCCGGGCTGGGCGAATTTCAAACCGTTTGTGCAACTGGGACAGATGGTGGTCAATGAGGTTAAAAACGAGACCGACGACGCAGCTCTTTTTATCTATCAAGCCGGATTCGACTGGAATATAGGGAAGGTAAAATGGGTGTTGGCCGGCAGTTATTATGACTGGGGCAACCTCGAAAATTCAAAGTACCTCCATGAAGCAAACTATAAGAGCGGTGGGTGGAACTCATTTGTACTCGATTCAAATGGGAATTTACAGTATGCATATGACTACAATTTATGGGAAGGGATTTCTCATGTCAAATTCAAGTTGGGAGAAATTCCCACAACACTGATTTTCGACTATATCGTCAACACCGCAGATAATGTGCCCGGCGACCAGGATACCGCTTACTACGTTGGATTTAATCTGGGAAAAGCCAAAAAGAAAGGCGACTGGTCAATCGGGTATAAATACGCCCGCATTGAAAGGGATGCGGTCATCGGCTCAATGAATGACCAGGATTTTTACGGTGCAAACCGAAAAGGGCATAAAGTGAAATTTAAATATATGGTATTGGACCGGCTAAGATTCGATGTCGCCTATTTCTATACCGATCCTGTCACCGATTGGGATCTTTCTGACGTTACTTTCAGTAAAAACAAAGAACGGGAACATGAAGATCGGGTCCAGACGGATTTGATTTTTAGTTTTTAATTGACATGCCGGCGGCTTCAACAAAGATGATCTGGCCGCCGGCTTCCGCCTATGCCAAACCTGTGGCGACACTTACCCTTTCTCTTCTTCTCAAACATCACCCGCTTTAAAAAAAGATCATCCATTCCGCTTTCCAAGGCGTAGGCTCTACGAGCCGGAGGCTAACATCAAAGGATTTAGAAGAAAAACTCCCCGAGAGCTCAAATAATGACTTTCAGCACATTTCTTCCAGGCGGTTCGGTGAAAACCAGTGAAGGAGTAGCAACTCCCTTTTATCAAAAAAATGTTTTAAACAAAACGCCTTGAAATTTTAGAATATTTTATAGTTCCGGGTGTTGACAATTCGCTCGATTTTCGGTATCTGGTTCTATACTGACTGCCTACCGGACGATAAAGTATATTTGAGTTCATAAAAAGTGATCAACCTGTGATGTTTTAAAAAATGAAAATCAAAGTAATAGATAATTTAAAAGGAAAGACAGAATCGCTGAGCCAATCCAAAGTAGACAACGTCGTAGCGTTAATCCGTAAAAACACTCAAGATGTCAATCAGGGAGAGTATCGTTCGGATGATCTTGAAAGACTGAATGACTTTGCAACGCCTGAAAAAATTCAAAAAGAGTTGGAAAGAGGTTATCTGGCAATGCTATTTAATGACGAGAAAGATCTCATCGGTTGTGCCCTCGTTGTTCGAAGGGGAATTAGGCTTATCATAAAAACATTACAGGTCAAAACGGTCTACTGCAGGAAAGGCTACGGCTCGCTCCTGTACAAGCATTGTGAAAGTTTGTTCGAACAAATGGGCATGAACGAGATAGAAGTTGAAGTCCCCAAATTCCCACGCTCGGAAGCTTTCTACAGGAGTCACGGATTCGTGAAAACCGGAAATCCAACCCAGAGAGATCTGCGCTTTGCTATGTTCAAGTATATCTGACATCCGAATCTTGCATGAAAATTAATGAGGATTTTCAGGTTGCTCGGTTGAAGAATGAAAGCCTCCAGCGTGTGCAAAATTCAGGCGATAAATTCTCCGCTAATTCAACACCACATCGATGATTTCTTCTAGTTCATTGATTTTGAGGATCTTAAGATCTTTTTGAATACCTTCGGGGATATCTCTGATGTCCGCCTCGTTTTTGGCTGGAAAAACCACCGATTTCACACCGGCCCGGTGTGCGGCCAGAACCTTTTCCTTGACGCCCCCCACCGGTAGAATCCTTCCGCTTAGCGTCAACTCACCGGTCAGTGCAACGTTTCTTTTACAAGATCGCTCCGTTATCAGACTGATGAGTGCAACGGCGATGGTCAGGCCCGCGGACGGCCCGTCTTTTGGAATCGCACCGGCCGGCACGTGAATGTGGATGTCATGGGTTTCGAACATGTTGTCCGGGATATTCAAGGATTCGGCATGGCTTCGGATGTAACTCATTGCCGCATGGGCCGACTCCTTCATTACATCGCCCAGCGAACCGGTTAGAATAAGATTCCCTTTCCCTTTCATTTTGGCGGCTTCAATAAAGATGATTTGGCCGCCGGCTTCCGTCCATGCCAGGCCCGTGGCCACGCCCACCCTTTCTTTGGCGTCTGAAATTTCGAAATAAAATTTTCGTGGGCCCAGAAAATTTTCAACCATTTCAGGAGTCAGGACACTCTGCCCGTTTGTACTCCGGCCGCTCAATGTTTCACGGGCGATCTTGCGACAGATGGAAGCAATCTGACGTTTGAGATTTCTCAAACCTGCTTCTCGGGTGTATTCCCGGATGATCTTGTGGATGGTCTCTGAAGTGAAAACAGGGGGATTTTCTGAAAGGCCGGCTTCTTCGATTTCTTTGG
>PKTV01000439.1 GCA_002868985.1 Desulfobacteraceae bacterium
AGCTCTTGAGAAAACAGAGGCATATCACCAGGCCGCGCAGGAATATGCGATGGTGGCCGAGTATTATCCTTCCACAAGTTACCATAAACTCGCGGTTTGGAAGGCTGCATCGTTAAACATACATCCAGCCAATCCGGAAATCAATTATGCTGTAGCCCTTAACTGGCTAAAGGCTTATCTCAAATTGCCACTATCTCCTGCGGAGAAAGAGACCGCAACATTCTATGTTTCCATGGTAGAACGTGTTAATAATCTGCAAGCCGAACTTTCCTCTGTGGTTGAAGAAAAGAACAGACTTCTGGAAATTACTCAAAAACAATCCAGTGATATAGAATCTGACACCAAACGGCGAGAAGAATTGGAGGCTGATCTGGCCCACGCCTGGGATGAACTTAAGAAAATGAAGGCCGTAGATGTACGAATGCATCGGAGCGGAGTAGAAAAAAGCGTTGGCCAACCTTCTCAATCGGTTCAAAAGGCTCCGAAAACAAAAAGCGTTGGCCAACTTTCTCAATCGGTTCAAAAGGCCCCGGAAACAAAAAGCGATAAAAGAAAAACAACGTCACAAAGCAGGCAGTATGCCCCTGTAAAAAATCAAGAATTTTATCCCTATATGATTCAAGTCGGCTCTTATAAAAGCAAGGAAGACTCCATTCGGGAAGCAATGATATTAAGGGATAAAGGGGATTCTGTCTGCGTCTCTCATGCCCGTATTGCCGGAAAGGGAGACTGGTATCGTGTACTCGTCGGGTTTTATCGAACTCCGGAAGAGGCACAAAAGGCTGCTTTAGAGTTGAAAAACCGTGAGTATCACCATGCCTTTGTAGTGAGGCCGCCCTTTACTGTGGAGCTCGGAAGTTTTTCTGATGATGAAAAGCTGAAAAAACTTAAAACCTATCTTATCTCAAAATAATATTCGGCTTACAGCCTTCCAAATAGAGCAACCAAAAACAGAATCAGGCTCTTGGTCGGTGCCTTCTGGACCGAAAAGAAGGCTGAAACAATCGCCAAAGATCTACAGAAAGAGGGTTTCAAACCCAAAGTGGTCCGGCGATAGAATACGATTCTCTGCGGATTCTTCACCAACAAAACACGTTTAACAATAAACAGCTCAGTTTCGGTAATCGTGGCTCCATGAATTGATGAAACCGATCTTTCTATAACCTATCTCAAAAAAAAGATTAGAGTTCAGGGCAAGGCGCTAAACGGTGAAAAAGCGGAGCATACACGTAGTATGTGAGCATTTTGAATCGTTTCGCAACGCCGCCATGGGCACTTAGATTATTTTTGAGATAGGTTCTATTCACCTTCACTGAATACCTTTCTCGTTATCGTTAATATTCGAATGTTGTCTGAACATGACGTTTCGTTCAGTCCCGGATAACGATGAACACACTGTCAATCCCCCTGAATGAATCTCTTTTTTAAATTGGGGATGATGTAAGGATTCAAAGAGTTAAACGACTGAAAATAAAAAACGGCAAAACATTCAAGAGTGATTATGAAAATACAACAATACGTCATCATTTTTTTATTTTTCATTTTTTACGGCTCCACGGCGTTTACATCAAACAGCCGGTCTGATATTGCTGTGGATCACAGCATTTATGCTACCCTCTTAAAGAAGTATGTTCATCAGGGAAACGTCGATTATAGCGGCTTTAAAATGGAAGAATTAAAACTGGATCAGTACCTTAAAGTTCTTGAAAATGTTGATTCCGAGAGTCTTTCCAGAAATGAACAGTTTGCTTTTTATATCAATGCCTATAATGCATGGACCATCAAATTGATTCTGAGCGGATACCCCGGGATTAAATCCATCAAGGAATTAGGAAACATTTTAAAGACGCCGTGGAAAAAGAAGATTTGTCGCATCGACGGGGATGTTATTACTTTAGATGACATCGAACACCATATTCTTCGGCCCAGGTTTAAAGATCCCCGGGTCCATTTTGCCATTAATTGCGCGGCCCTCGATTGTCCCCCCCTTGCCTCTGAACCTTATGCCAGAAACACTTTGGATCGACAGCTAAATAATGCCGTAACAGCATTTATCAACAACCGGCAACGCAATTATTTTGAAGGGAATATCCTTTATGTCAGTCGAATCTTTAAATGGTTCAAAGAAGATTTTAACGAGGATGTCGTTGGATTTTTCATAAAGTACGCAGATGAAGATCTAAAAAAAAGATTGGAAATTAAAAAGCAAACAATTAAGATAACCTATCTTCGTTACGACTGGTCTCTCAATGGGAAATAATCAAGTTTAATGGAAAAAAGGAGCAAGGAAATGGAAGAAACCTTGCAAAAACCGAAAAAAAAACATCGAAAGCGGTGTTGAAGGCGATGGTTTTTGTAGTCTTTATTGTCGCCGCCATTTTCTTAATTCGTTTTACACCGGTCAAAAATTATCTCACGGCCGACGCCCT
>PKTV01000150.1 GCA_002868985.1 Desulfobacteraceae bacterium
AAATTCAAGTCTAAAAATACGGTATAATTATTATTTAGGATGTCAAATGTGATACGTGCAACTGTGTTGTCTTTTACCGCCTGCATTTTCGCCAGATTCAAGTCATCGTATATCTGCCTTACCGATGTTTGGAGTCTATGCCTGGGCAACCAGGAAAAATAACTGGGTACTGAAATGGCCGTCATTATACCGAGGACACTCAGGGTTACGATAACTTCAGTTAACGTGAAACCTTTTCTATTTTTAGGTGTCTTCCAAAAACAAAACGATCTTTTTTTATACATCAGTATCTCCCAAGAACAAAGCGATCTGTGTTTTTCCGCCGTTAACCGGCGTATATGTGTCAATCATTAAACCTTCACGGCCTTTAAAAAGCGCCAAAAATGCGGTGGTTTCCAGGTCATTCATACGCCATGGCTCAAAACCCCGTTCAATCCGAAGGTACCAACCTGTCCGGGCCATATGATTTTTATAATATTCCAAGACTTTTTTCCCAGAGTCGATGGTTTCGAGTTCGGCATAGCATCCGCCATTCAGCCGCATGATGTTCACAATCTTAGCGTTTGGATAGCGGGATACCTTGCCATTGAAATTGTATGGCATTTTCTCCATGCATCCTGAAATAATGAACACCAACGCCATCAACAGCAGAGATAACACGAAAGTCTTGGATTTCATAAGCCGCCCTTTATTTTAAATATCGGAACTTTTTCGATAAAGTTTATGCAAAAATTATGCAAAATAATAAAAAAGCTATAAAATTAAAAAATATCGATAGGTTGGCTTGGATGGCCACATCGCCGAATCAAGAGCTTGCGACAATATTCGGCAATTTTTGTGTCGTTTTTTGGCAGTGTTTACCTGTAAAATTTATCGTTTTGCACCTATATTTTTATCCTAAGTTGAGCGATTTTCAAGTTTGCTGCAGATACAAGGAAGATGTCGTTTCGCTATAGTCCTCTATGCGGAACGGCATCTGACGCAGTAGATGCGGTGAAATTGGAAATCCCATAGGGTTTCAAAATTTTGAAATTCAAAATGTCAGAATACCTTAAAAATATTGTTAAATTAACCATTTCAAAAATTTGAAACGCTCAGCTTAGGTTTATGTAAACCAATTGAATGGTAATACATCTAAAAAAGTGTCACAGTTTATAACCCTTCTGGATCACTTTCTATAGCAGGGTTTTGCAAGCTCGACTTGCATCTTTATAAAAAATCGACAATGATTTAATTTAATACATTATTTCTTGATATTTAAACCGATAAATCGTAGTTAGTGACCATCTATAAACATATATTAGACACAAATTAAGTTTCCAAAATATAAAACCGACATCGATCTATGAAGAATCATGTAAATAGGTTTATATTGACGATCATTTTTTTGCTGGTCGCATCTTGTGCTCCGTTCAAACCTCAGGAAAGGCAGTCACCGGAAGGTGAATTGCCGCACTTTTTTTCGCTCTATACGTCAGAATCCGAACCAGAAGCACGGTGGTGGGAAGAATTTAATGATCCTGATCTCAATGTGCTTATCACTGAAGCGCTCTCCGACAACTTAACTTTGAAAGAGGCCTGGTCCCGACTCGTTCAAACCCGGGCTTTGGCCGTTCAGGCCGGTGCAGCACTTTATCCGGATCTGACAGGAACCGCCGAGGCTGATTATGCGCGTCAGCGGTCAGACAACGGTTCCCGGAAAACCATATCGAATGAAGACTACTCCCTGGGCGTTATCAGCAGCTACGAACTGGATCTCTGGGGGCGTATTCGGGCCGGGCGAGAATCCGCTCTGCTGGAAGTGACCGCCGCCCGGGAAGACTTAAACACAGCGGCGATGACCCTGGCGGCTGAAGTGGCCAATCGCTGGGTTAACATTATATCCCAGCGGATGCAAAAACGGCTTCTGGAACGTCAGCTTCAAACCAACTTGACATTACTTGAGCTCATTGAACTCAGGTTTCGAATGTCTATGGTATCGGCAGTGGATGTTTATCAACAAAAACAAGTTGTTGAAGACATCATGGCTGAAATCCCGCTGGTTGAGGCCGAGGAACAGGTGCTGAGGCATGAACTGGCTCTTTTGCTGGGAAAGCCTCCGGGAACATCATTAAAGATCAGCCGGGAAGACTTGCTGGAACCGGCCGAAATTCCGGCAACCGGACTGCCGGCCGACCTTCTTTCATCACGTCCGGATTTGCGAAGGGCCGGAATGCGTCTTCAGGCTGCGGACTGGCAAGTGGCAGCCGCTCGGGCAAATCGCTTGCCGGCAATTCGCCTGACTGCCGGGGCCCAATATGGGAAAGGCGATATGGATGTACTTTTCAACAACTGGCTGCTCAGTCTGGCGGGTAATTTGACTGCACCAATATTTGATGGGGGCCGACGGGCTTCGGAAGTGGACCGCAGAAAGGCTCTCGTGGATGAAAATTTGTTTGCATACCGGCAGGCGGTTTTAACGGCCATCAAAGAAGTTGAAGATGCGCTGGTCGTTGAGGCCAAGCAGCGGGAACACATCAGGGCCCTCGAAAATGTGGTGCTTTCTGCCCGTAAGGCATTAGAGGAGGCAGGGATTCGGTATCGTAACGGGCTTACCGATTACCTGCCGGTGCTGACCCAATTGTTGGCGGTTCAGGGACTCGAAAGGAACTTAATTCGACAGCAGGCGACCCTGCTTAATGCACGCGTCAGTCTCTATCGCTCGCTGGGCGGAACTTGGACGGATTCGCTAACCCCTTGAGGTATAAAAACCTAAGGCATAAAACCCCTGGAATCAGGACAGTCTGGAACCAAAAAATATTTGCCGTGTAGACGCCAAAAGACAAAAAAAACATTTTTTTATCTTCTTGTCCTAGTGGTTTTGTGGAAAAATAAAAAGTTTTTACCAATAACAGCGCAAACTTTTGAAATAAGGAAACGATAAAATACAGGAATGAAAATGGGAGATGATAAACAAAATAATATGTTGCCGGAGAAACAGTCGAACCCTGCCAGAAGTCCGCGACCCATCATCAGAATTGTTCTATCGCTTGTTATACTCGGTGCCGGTATAGGCGCAGCATCTTACCTTAAAAACAGCGCACCCCGAACCAAAAAGCGGCCGCCGGTTAAGTTAAGCCCGACGGTTCTGATTCAAACGGTAAAACCTTCCGGCTATCAGATTATCGTAACAGCAATGGGAACCGTTATTCCTGCCCGGGAAGTGGTGCTAAAATCCCGTGTGTCCGGAGAAATTGTAGAGATTCATCCTGAATTCACGGAAGGCGGGTTTTTAAAAAAGGACACGAGAATACTCCAGATCGATCCTCAGGATTACGAGCTGGCTTTGGCTCGAAAGCGAAGTACGGTGACCGATGCCGAGTATGCGCTGAAACTGGAATTGGGGCATCAAGCAGTGGCCAAGCGAGAATGGGAGCTTTTAAACCAGGGCAAAGCAGCGCTAGATATGGAAAAGGAACTGGCGTTACGCCAGCCCCACTTAGACAAGGTCAGAGCAGATCTATCAGCAGCAGAAGCCGAACTAAAAGCGGCAATGCTTGATCTTGAGCGAACCCATATCACGCTGCCCTTCAATGCCATGGTGCGTTCAAAGTCAGTGGATCGCGGCTCCCAGGTAACACCTCAGGAACCGCTGGCCGAACTGGTGGGTACCGATGCTTACAGAGTCCAGGCATCCTTACCGGTGGATCGCCTCGAATGGATTGACGTCCCGGTTCAAACCGGCGATCACGGTTCCAAAGCCCGAATTATTTATGGCCGGGGCAATGAATGCAGCGGGAAGGTTATCCGGTTGTTGGGGGATTTGGCAGCCGAAGGGCGCATGGCCCGGATCCTGGTGGAGGTTGCTGATCCGCTCGGCTTGAACGCTTCCAATCAGAATCGTACACCCCTTTTAATCGGCGAGTACGTCAGGGTAAAAATCATAGGCCGCAAACTTGACAACGTATTTCAAATTCCGCGTACGGCCTTGAAAGATAATTCAAGTATCTGGATCGTCGGTGAAAACCAAACATTGGAAATTCGAAAGGTACGTGCGGTCTGGCGTGATGCCGACGTCGTCTTGCTGCAAGACGGCCTGAAACCCGGGGAACGGTTGATCGTTTCGGATTTGCCTGCACCTGTGGAAGGAATGACAGTGCGAGTCGAACCATTGAAATCTGAAATGAAGAGCGACCAACCTGTGAAAGAAAAAGCAGCAAAGGATGGAAATTCTTAGTATGAAAAGCCTTCCACAAGATGATTCCAAAAAAAAAGGGCCCATTGCCTGGATGGCTGGTCATTCCGTGACAGCCAACCTTCTCATGCTGGTGCTTATTGTGGGAGGGTTCTTTATGGGATACCGCATCAAGAAGGAAGTATTTCCTTATTTTGAACTGGATCGGGTCCAAATTACCGTTCCCTATCCCGGTGCCAGCCCTCAGGAAGTGGAGAGGGGTATCATATTGGCCATAGAGGAAGCCGTACAAGGGTTGGAAGGTGTCGATGAAGTTCGGTCATCTGCAAAAGAAGGGGTTGGTACGGTTATCGTAGAGATGATAGAAGGCGAAAATCTGCAAAAGCTGGGTCAGGACATCCAGAGTGAAGTTGATCGGATTACGTCTTTCCCCGAAGAAGCAGAAGAGCCCCGGGTGGTGATTGTTTCCAGAAAGCGTTTTGTTGTTTCTCTGGCGCTTTACGGCGATCAAAGCGAAGGGGTGTTACGTGAATATGCTGAGTATGTGCGGGACCGATTGCTCCAGGACCCGGATATCACCCAGGTGGAACTGGTAGGGGTGCGTAACTATGAGATCAGCGTCGATATCTCCCAGGACAAATTACGAACTTATAACCTTACTATAGAGGAAGTTGCCCAACGGATCGGCAGGACATCCGTTGAGCTTCCCGGCGGCGCCGTGAAAACTCCCGGCGGCGATATTCTCATTCGCGTGAAGGAGCGTAAGGATTACGGGCATGAATTCGGAAAGATTCCGATTATTACAGCCAGCGACGGAACCCAGGTTCTGCTTGAAGATATTGCCGATATTAAGGACGGATTCGAAGAAACCGATAATGCCGCTACATACAACGGCAAACCCTCCGTAATGGTCGAGGTCTACCGGATCGGCGATCAAACCCCTGTTTCAGTATCTAATGGCGCCAAACGGGTGGTGGAGGCGGTAAACCAGGAACTGCCTCCGGGTCTGGCGGTTGTTCTTCGCAATGATCGGTCGGATATCTATCGGCAGCGCATGGGGCTGTTGATTAAAAACGGATGTATGGGCCTGGGGCTGGTGTTTATTTTGCTGGCATTGTTTTTGGAAATCCGTCTGGCTTTCTGGGTGGCTCTGGGTATTCCCATCTCTTTTATGGGGTCCCTTTTAGTTTTGCCGGCAATGGGTGTCAGCATCAACATGGTCTCTATGTTCGCGTTTATTGTCACCCTCGGCATCGTGGTGGACGATGCCATCGTGGTTGGGGAAAACGTCTATCATCACCACCAACGCGGTGTTCCCTGGTTTAACGCCGCCGTCTCAGGGACCAGAGAGATTGCTATGCCGGTGACGTTCAGCGTTTTGACCAACATGATTGCTTTCGCACCCATGTTTTTCATTCCCGGAATCTTAGGAAAGGTTTTCAAGCAAATTCCCGTCGTCGTGATCAGTGTGTTTGCGATTTCACTGATCGAATGCTATTTGATTCTTCCTGCCCATGTTGGCCATCAGAAACCGTTGCGTAAAGGGTTTTTCAGCCGGATACATGCTTGGCAGCAAAGATTCAGCAATGCCTTCGTCCGTTTTGTTAACCAAAGATACGGCCCATTTTTGGGATTGGCCCTTCGTTGGCGATATGTGACGATGTCTTTGGGTGTTGCTGTTTTGCTGATTGTGGTCGGTTATGCGAAGAGCGGGCGCATGGGATTTGAGCTTTTTCCCAAGATCGAATCCGATTATGCTAAAGTGACGGCCACACTGCCGTTCGGGACCGCCTTTCAAAAAACCGAAAAGGTGCAGCAGATGCTGGTCAAAGCGGCCCAGGAGGCTGTCGCTGAAAATGGTGGAAAAACACTCATGGAAGGAATTTTCGCCAGGATCAATGGCAACCAGGCCGATGTTCGCATCTACTTGACTCCGCCGAAAAAACGCCCGATCTCGACTGCGCAAATAACGGAACGCTGGCGGGAACGGGTGGGGATTATTCCGGGATTGGAATCAATTTTATTTGAATCCGATGCCGGTGGACCCGGTCGCGGACCGGCAATTACCGTAGAACTCAGCCACAAAGATATTGGTCTGCTGGAGAAGGCCGCTGCCGATGTTGCCAAAGCCCTGGGTTTTTATCCGATTGTAAAAGATATCGATGATGGTTTTGCTCCCGGCAAACAGCAGATCGATTTTCAGATCAAACCGGAAGCCCGCAGTCTTGGATTAAGGTCCAAGGAAGTGGCCAGGCAAGTCCGGCATGCTTACTACGGTGCCGAGGCATTGCGGCAACAGCGAGGTCGTAATGAAGTCAAAGTCATGGTCAGACTCCCCAAGGGAGAACGGATTTCCGAGTATAATCTTGAAGAAATGATATTGCGGACGCCGGCCGGTAGTGAAATTCCATTGCGATCTGCCGTCACCATACACCGGGGGCGGGCCTATACTGACATTAACCGCCGGGACGGCCGCCGGATCGTGACGGTGGGAGCCGACGTTCGGCCCAGAAGCAAGGCGGGCGAGATCTCGCAGTCACTTAAAGCTGAAGCCCTGCCGGCATTGCAAAACAAATATCCCGGTTTGACCTTTAGTTTTGAGGGACGGCAGGCCGACCGGCGAGAAAGCATGCAGAGCCTGATGCGAGGACTTTTGGTGGCCCTTGTGATTATTTTTGCCATGCTGGCTGTTCCACTGAACAGTTATATCCAGCCGGTGATTATTATGACGGCCATTCCCTTTGGCATCGTGGGAGCCGTAATCGGTCATCTAATCATGGGTTACAGCCTGAGCGTGCTCAGCATGTTCGGCGTGGTGGCGCTTTCCGGTGTGGTGGTCAATGATTCGCTGGTGCTGATTGATTTTGCCAACCGCAAGGAGCGGTCCGGAATGAATCGGCGAGACGCGATTCATCAGGCAGGTATTCACCGTTTTCGGCCGATTATTTTAACCACCCTGACCACTTTTGGCGGCCTGTCACAGATGATCTTTGAAACGTCCCGGCAGGCCCGGTTTTTGATTCCCATGGCCCTTTCTTTGGGATACGGTATTTTGTTCGCAACCGTGATTACCTTGGTTCTGGTGCCGTCTCTTTATCTTATTATTGAAGATATTCGTCAATTCATCAGAATGAGATTCTCGTCCGATATCAAAGTCGGGCAAGAAGATGGACCTTAATTTTAGAACGTTTTGGCCAATATCTCCAACCACCTAATCTTATTCGACCTTTCACTTGACTGACGGACACCTTTAACCGTATATAGAATGGGATAGCAATTATTGACTCATGTTTCTATAAGTTACAGACCACATCCAATCAAATTAAATTTCAAGTTGAAAAATGGACAGACTTGGCCATCGATTGAATGTTACCGTTCAACTGGCGTGTAAGGAGGACTTTATGTTTAAAAAACTTGTACTGGGAGTAACGGCAGCATTTTTTTTCTTTTCTTCGTCATTTTTAATTTCGGGAACAGCCATGGGGGGCGACAAGACGTTTACGTTTGGTTTGCTTTTAGTTGGCCCCTATAATGATCACGGATGGAGCCAGGCACACTTTGAGGGTGGGAAATATGTGGAAAAGATGATTCCCGGGGTGAAAATGATATATATCGACAAGGTCAATCCGGCCGATCGGCCCGGCATTACAATTCCCCAGCTCGTAGATGATATGGTGGAAAAAGGGGCTAAATTAATCATCGCAAATTCTGATGACATGAAAGACGGAGCCAGAGAAGCAGCCCGGATGCATCCTGAAATACATTTTCTTCATATCTCCGGTGACGATGTTCTCACCGCTAAGGCGCCAAAAAATCTTAGCAACCTGATGGGGCGAATGGAATACGGAAAAATGATGGCCGGATTTGCCGCCGCCATGACCACAAAAACCGGTAAAATCGGATATCTCGGTCCTCTTGTAAATGATGAAACCCGGCGATTGGCCGCATCTTGTTATCTTGGTGCTAAATATGCCTGGGAAAAGGTTCTGAAAAAAGATCCGGCAAAGTTGAAGTTTCAGGCAACCTGGATCGGCTTTTGGTTCAACATACCAGGTGTAACGGCTGATCCAACTCAAGTTGCCCTAAACTTTTTCAACACCGGATATGATGTTGTTCTTTCCGGGATAGACACCACTGAAGCTGTCGTTGTTGCGACACAAAAACGAAAAGAGGGAAAAGAGGTTTGGGCAGTACCCTATGATTATATCGGGGCGTGCAAAGGCGGGCCTAATGTTTGCTTGGGAGTTCCCTATTACAACTGGGGTCCGGGATATGTTCCTTTTGTAAAAGCATCGATGGCAGGAAAATGGACGTCCAAATGGATCTGGTTGGGGCCTGACTGGAAGGATATCAACAACCCTGATACCAGTACGGTCGGTTTTGTGGCCGGATCTGCATTGTCTTCATCAGCCAAAGCAACTCTGAATAAATTTATCAAGGATCTCGGAACAGGCAAAGCAGAACTTTTCAAAGGTCCCCTTTACTATCAGGACGGCACTTTATTTCTTAAAGACGGTGAAGTTGCGACTGATAAAAAGGTTTGGTACATGAAACAGCTTTTAAAGGGGATGGACGGGCAAAGCGGCGCTAAATAGTGTCCATTCATAAATGGTCTTTTTACCGCTGGACTTCGTTCTCCGCGGGTTTCCGGCTGCGGCGTACTTTGTGTAAGCCTTTCCGTCCCGCTATGCGGGGAACGAAAACCCTTGTTCGGCCCCCGTTAAAACAAACGGGATTTCGTGTCTGATTTAAAACAATAAAGGAAATCAACTTGCGCAGCGAAAAAAATCCTCATTTATGAGTTGGACACTTAAACGTGTTTTCCCCTAACGTGGATAGGCGCTGAATAGTTCGAATGAAATTTTTTGGATATTCCCTAAGATGTTGATAGAACTTCGGAAAATCCACAAGTATTATGGGCCGGTAAAGGCCAATTGCGGAGTTGATCTTACCATTGAGCCAGGGGTTATCCATGGCATTCTCGGTGAGAATGGCGCGGGCAAGACCACATTAATGAAAATTCTTGCCGGTTACAGCGAAAAAACCAGTGGCAACATTCTTGTTAATCATTCTTCTGTAAATTACAAGACACCGTCCCAAGCCTCGGAACTGGGTATCGGTATGCTTTACCAGGACCCTCTCGATTTTCCCCTTCTGTCGGTGTTGGACAACTTCATGTTGGGACAAACCACCGGACTAGTAAACAAGAAAAAAACATTTAGAAAGATTTTTAAAAAGAGTGCAGATGCCTTAAACTTTTCCCTCCAACCGGATGCCTCTGTTAAATTTCTTACGATCGGTGAAAGACAGCAACTTGAGATTCTGAGGCTTTTGGCCCGGGGAATTCAGGTCCTGATTCTTGATGAACCCACCACCGGCATATCCACTTTGCAGAAGGAGACCCTTTTTCAGGCCCTTAAAAAACTCGCTTCAGAGGGTAAAAGCGTCATCTTGGTGTCTCACAAGCTGGAAGATGTGGAATCCTTGTGCGAAAGAATAACGGTGCTGCGACAGGGAACCGTAGCCGGGGAAATGGAAAGACCTTTTAGTATAAACGTTTTGCTGGAAATGATGTTCGGTTCACCTCCTCTCCCACCCACACGGACGCAAATAAAAACCGGGGAAATCATCCTTGAGATGAATCAGGTATCTGCTCCAGGTGGTCGCACAGGTTTAAAAAACTGTGACATCACCGTTCGCCAGGGAGAGGTGATCGGTTTGGCCGGCCTTGAAGGAAGCGGTCAGGACGTTTTTCTCAGAATCGCAGCAGGTCTGAAGCAACCGTCCAAAGGGTCCATACGTCTTCAGGGCGTGAAGATGAACGGCAAGGATTATCATACATACAAAAACCACAGAGTAACCTACTTGCCGGGCTCTCGCCTTGAAGAGGGATTGATATCAGGATTGAGCATAACCCAGCATCTTTTACTTCAGGACATACAAAAAGGGTTTTTTGTAAAAAGTTTTCACGCCTTTCGAAAAGCGAAAGAGAGCATAACCCGGTTTCGAATCAAAGCCGAACCCGAATCTTTTGTAGAATCTCTTTCCGGAGGGAATCAACAACGCCTGCTTCTTTCTTTTCTGCCCGCCGATCCGATTTTGCTTCTATTGGGGAATCCAACAAGAGGGCTAGACATGGAATCTGTTCTTTGGGTTTGGCAACACCTCCATCAATATTGTGCACACAAGGCGTGTATTGTTTTTTCATCTTCGGAACTCGATGAAATCCTGATGAATGCGGATCGAGTGCTGGTCTTTTTTAATGGTGTTGTTATTAAGGATACACGGACAGACCGAACGGATGTCCATGAACTTGGACGGGCTATTGCGGGCAAAACTTAGGTTGGTTAAAGTCATTATGAAAATATTATATAGATACGTATTTGAAGGCGTTCTGACACTGTTTGCGGTGTTGTTTTTCACCACAATAATTCTACTTGTTTCCGGCGCCCCGCCTTTTGCTGCCTATTATCATATCTTTAAAGGATCTCTGGGATCCTGGATTAAATTGGGCCAGGTCATACAAGTCTGGATACCGCTGACGCTTTGTGCTGCAGGCCTTTTATATACATTCAGAATCGGTCTTTGGAACATCGGTGTTGAAGGGCAGGTCATGCTGGGCGCCGTGTTCACGACAGCAGTTCTTAGGATTGACGCGGCAAAGAGCATGCCGATGCTTTTTATTGGGCTGTCGTTTCTGGCCGGCATCTCCGGCGGTGCGATATGGGCGATCGTTGCAGGGGTTTTAAAAACAAAAGGGGGAGTTAATGAAATTTTTGCAGGACTGGGGCTTAACTTTGTCGGCCAGGGGATTATCCTTTGGCTGATATTCGGACCTTGGCGGCGTCCCGGAATCGCTTCCATGAGCGGAACCGAACTATTTCCTCAGGAGTTATGGCTTCCCATTTTTCCGGCCTTTCGGCTTTCCCCTGTGGGGCTGGTTCTTGCTTTGTCAGCCCTGGTTTTAACCGCACTGTTACTGCGTTATACTCATATGGGGTTAAACTTGAAAGCCATCGGGAATAATCGTGATGCAGCCTATCTGTTCGGTCTGAAACCCGACCGGTATATGATTATTGCCATGATTTTCGCCGGAGGGTTTGCAGGTTTGGCCGGGAGTATCCAAGTTGCCGGCGTGTATCATCGTCTTTTACCCGCCATTTCCAGTAACTATGGATATCTGGCCCTTCTGGTGGTGATGCTCGCAAACTACAATGTGTGGATAACGCCGTTAGTGGCTTTCTTTTTTGCATGCTTAAACGTCGGCAGTATCCAGCTTCCCATGATGCTCGAACTCGACTCGTCATTAAGCGGAGTAATTCAGGGAACGCTGGTTTTGGCAACGCTGGCCGTATATTCATGGCGAATTCGCGGGAAAATGTCCGGAGGAGATGCTGCGACATGACTGAGCTTGATTTAACCATATTATTTGCCGGCGTCGTGGCCGGAGCAGCGCCCATCGTCCTGGCGACGCTGGGGGAAACGGTTACGGAAAAAGCAGGCATTATCAACCTCTCTTTGGACGGAACCATACTCTTAAGTGCCATGGCTGCCTTTGTTGTTGCCCTTGAAACCAACAATATTTTATTGGGTTTTGCTTTTGCGGCCCTCGTAGGGGGCATTGTTGCGGCAATCGTTGCTTTTTTCAGCATCTACCTTAACCAATCACAGGTGGCAGTTGGATTCGTTCTAACCCTCATGACCCGTGACCTTGCCTATTTCCTCGGCAACTCTTATTCCCGTTTGCAGGGTCCCCAGGTTGTTCCTCTTCCGGTTCCGCTTTTAAAAGATATACCCTTTTTTGGGCAGATATTTTTTAATCAGAACCTGTTGGTTTATTTCAGCCTGGCCATGATCATATTTTGCTGGTGGTACATGTATAGAACCCCGCTGGGTTTGCAGCTTAGATCTGTGGGAGAAAATCCCCGGGCATCCTATGCCAGAGGGATAAATCCTAAAAAGCTGCAGATGATGTATTCAATTTGTGGCGGTCTGCTGGTGGGGCTTGCCGGGGCAACGTTTTCTTTGTCTGTTAAGCCGGGCTGGGGACGACCCCAAGGCGCTGAGGGGGTTGGATGGATCGCCCTTGTACTGGTTATTTTCGGTGGGTGGAATCCGATAAAAGCTGCGATGGGTGCCTATCTTTTTTCATTTTTGCAGGTCATTGGAATATACTGTCAGGGATGGCTGCCGTCCGTTCCGGCCCAGGTATTCCAGGTGGCGCCGTTTCCATTGATGATTTTTACCCTTTTGGTCATGTCTTTGGCCCAGAAAGAGTCTGTAGTGAACTGGGCCGAAGATCACATCAGAATGAAATCGATATTGGCGTTTTTTTCCGGCAGCGTTCCAACCTCCTTGGGCAAACCCTTCAGACAGGACTGATTGACAACTTTTTCAATCTATTATATAAATCGCAATAAATTTTTCAGTATCATTAATATGTAATTAGATAAATCTAATTAGTGTCCATCCATAAACCAATATTAGGCATAACTTAAGTTTCCAATTCAGAAATTAGCAATTTTTCGCAAGGTCAAGTCGAAGATCCCGGACTTTGATCGGGGGAAATCAAGGAATTCCGCGTCCCGCCCTCGGGCGGGAACAAGTAAATCCGCAGATTGACCCCAGAGAAATAGGCTCTGCATTTCACAGGGCAGGCGCAGAGATTGCGGAAAAGGGCAATTTCTGGATGGAAACTAATCAGTGGAGCAATAACAATGGCAACGGTCGGAATTATCGGAGGTTCCGGACTCGATGATCCGGGAATACTAAGCAATCCAGAGGTGATACAAGCAGACACCCCTTATGGAAAACCGTCTTCTGCATTATCTGCGGGCAAGATTAACGGGGTCGATGTTGTCCTTATCGCAAGACACGGGGAAAAGCACAGGTTGAGTCCGAGCCAGGTCAACTACAGGGCAAATATTTACGCCTTAAAGGACCGGGGTGTGACTCATATTCTTGCAACAACGGCCTGTGGCAGTCTTAAAGAGGAAATAGAAAGGGGACATTTTGTCATTGTTGATCAGTTCATTGATTTTACAAAACACCGAAAAGTAACATTTCATGATTCCTTTGAAAACGGGGCTGTGCATACGGCCATGGCCGAACCGTTTGACATCGGGCTGCGAAGGACGCTTTACAAAGAGGCAAAAGATTTGAATTATGAAACCCACTTTGGTGGAACAGTAATAACCATCGAGGGGCCGAGGTTTTCAACCAAAGCAGAATCAAAGATGTTTAAGATGTGGGGAGGGGATGTTATCAACATGTCGATCGCTCCTGAGGCGGTTCTGTCAAATGAGGCAAAGATACCGTATGCAGTGGTCGCCATGTCTACCGATTACGACTGCTGGAAGGAAGATGAGGCGCCGGTTTCATGGGAAGAAATCCTGGAGGTATTCAACCAGAATGCTGATCGGGTTAAAAAGCTGTTAGTGAATGCTGTTTCCAATATAAAATGAGGTTAATATGAATCTTAAAGAAAAGATCAGAACCGTGCCGCACTGGCCCATTAAAGGGGTGATGTTTCGGGATATTACGACCCTTTTGCAGGATGCTGCGGCATTCAAAGAAACGTGTGACATGCTATATCATCGTTATCGGGACATGGAGATTGAAAAAGTGGTCGCCATTGATGCAAGGGGATTCATTTTCGGTGCGGTACTGGCCTATAAACTCAATGTCGGGTTCGTTCCTGTAAGAAAAGCAGGTAAGCTGCCCTATAAAACCATCAGCGAGCCATACACACTTGAATACGGCAAGAGTATTGTAGAGATGCATATAGATGCCATTAAAAAGGGTGAAAGGGTCCTGGTCGTAGATGATCTGATCGCCACGGGCGGCACGATATCCGCAGCAACAAAGCTGGTCGAAAAACTGGAAGGTGAAATCGTTGAGTGCGTATTTATTGTGGAATTGCCTGACCTTAAAGGAATGGAAAAGATAAAAAAATATAAAGCCTTTACGTTAACCGAGTTTGAAGGAGAATAATATATCAGGGTTACATTAAAATTCAAGAATACCCATATCCAAAAGACAAGCCCATGACCGTTCTAATTTGAAAAGTTCAATTGGCGAAAAACTTCTTCATTGACCTTCCGCCGAAGATCTAAAGGGTTCTACAAAAATTTTCCGTACATTCTCAACACCGACACGACTCCTATCCACGATTCTAGAATATGATAATTATCTCTGAAATCTATCGCAATTAAAATTTGCTGACAAAACCTATCGTGAGAAACTTTATTTGCCCATATGTCAGACATATCGCAGGTTTTTGAAATGGATTATATTTTCACCAGGAAGGATACTATCTCAGGTCTTAAAAGCAGTCTTTGGTCGGGTTTAATTAAACTGGTCAATACACCTCTGGACAGTTCAATTTTTGCTGGACGATATCACAACCTTCAATATTGCTTTCCCGATTCCATACACATTGCAGAAATCAAAAGTTTAGTTCAGGTTGTGATATAGTATTGAGGTATCACAGAAAAATCAGGCCATTGATACTTGGACGTTATTGCAGATATCACGACATTTTCAAGCCTCCGATAAATACAGTTATGGCAGCTATCAGCAATAATGCCTTTACACTTTGATCCTTTTTGGTTATCGTTTTCAAAGGAAAATATTGCACAAGCTCTAACTTAAAAGGTGGTACAAAAAGTGGGGGCAGGTCATCTGAATAAATAATTTTCATTTGTACTCCACAATGCTATTCTTACCACGTCAGGAAGATAAAAATGAAGCCATCAGGAAAAAGTACCATCACTTCAAAGCGGCTTGGCGTTCTAATCGGTGGTTCAGGTTTGATCGGCGGTGCACTGACTCATTTCTACAAGAAAACATCCCAAGATACAGAGTTTCTTGCCCCCAGTAGCAAAAAACTGAGTCTGCGAGT
>PKTV01000415.1 GCA_002868985.1 Desulfobacteraceae bacterium
ATGATCGAACGGCGGAATCATGGTAAATCCGTTTTCTGCCTGAAGTGTTTCCGCCACATCCTTTCGATCGGCACTTTCCGGATCGTACTCGACAATGGTCGCACCATAACCTTCGGTAGCTGTGCGTTTGGTTTCAGGGGCATCGTTCGGCATGACGATGGTGGTTTGGATATCCAGCATCTGACCGACCAGCGCCACGGCTTGGGCATGATTCCCTGAAGAATAGGTAATAACGCCACGCGCTTTCTCTGCTTTTGAAAGTTTAGAGATACTGTTGAATGCGCCGCGAAACTTGAATGCCCCAATCCTCTGGAGATTTTCACACTTAAAATAGATTTCCGCTCCAACCCGCCGGTTTAACGTTCGTGACGTCATTATTGGCGTAACATTGACATGGCCTTGCAATCTTTCTTTGGCGACCTGGATGTGTTCAAACATGTTTTCTCCGATTTTCGTTCAGTAATATTTGAGTCCTCGGGGAGTTTTTCTTCTATATCCATGGAGCGACTATTTAGAAAAACTCCCCGACCCCCTGTAATGTTGAGGGACAAACATCTTGCGCAAGGCTGACTGGCCGTTGCCGATGTCTAAGAGCGAAATGGTGCCGACGACGTCCTCGTTATGAAGTGCAACCCAGAAAATTCCACAGTTTTTCTGATAATAATTTGGAATATCAAGCAAATCCGGCTGATCTTCCGCCGTAATGGGTATATTGAACTCTCTTTGCTGTATAGAAACGATGAGGTCAACGATCTGCTGTTCGTCATCCATGCAAAACGGTCTGATAAGGCTATTCATTTGATTTCCTTGGGCGAAAGATTAAAGACACCAGCTATTCAGCTGTTTCTTGTCTGGCAACATCATCGTCATTTTGAGTCGCCAGAAACGTGGTGCAATCGGAACAGACAAGACGCAATAGGCAATCAATTTTGACATTGATGGGATCTCCTTTCTCGTATCATTTAAGGATGTTCTGAAACCCCGTGCCTTAGGGCAAGCTTAGCAAACATCTGAGAAAGCCCGACTCCCAGAGTAAAGACAGCGCTGGTCCCGAGATTTTCATCTGCTGTTTTGTCGAAAAAAACATGAAGGCTCGATTCAAGACCGTCTTCCGGCAGCCAGTAGCATACCATTATGGGAACTTTCGGAAGTGGATACAGCACGACGGATATATCGGATTCGAATTGTTCTTCCACCTTTTTCCCACTCAAAATATGAACCATATCATCAAAAAGATCGGTATAGGTGTCGGCGATACGTTTCATGGGTTCTTCACATCTTCTTTGAAAAAGGGGGTGCTCTTCCTTGCCGTCTTTCAACTCTCTAAAGGAAACCCAGTTCCCCGATACCGGTATCCCTTTGCCATAAAGTACGTAGGTGAGAAACGGGACGGCCACCCACAGGTTGATATGGATATCCGTGTAAAGATGTCCTTTTGGATCAACGCTGAAATTCTTTCCCAGGACCTGAAGAGTCAATTTATTGTTCGATACCCGGCCGCCCGTTCTTTGAGCAGTCTCATCGAGATCAAGGTCGGAAATCTTTGCTTTCAAATCATTCATGTATGCTTCTTGAATTTCTTCGACGGTATGTTCCTTTTTCGCCTCTCCCGAAAACCGTTCGATGGTTTCTCGATCCAGTTTCGGACATTCCTCGAGTTTGATTTGACCTCTGAAAACTGCACCGGCAAAAGCCAGGCATGTCTTTTGACCGCACTCCCGGCAATTCGATTGATCGAGCAGTTTAAAAATTTCCATGGCATTTTTCGGCTGCGCCATTGATTTTCTCCTCTTTCATTTTGGTTTAGCCCTGATTGATTACATTCAAGTGTATTATAAAGTTTTGAATAAAATGTGAATAAAATAATGACTATATTTATCTCATTTAGGATAAAAAACATCACCCATCTGGGGGATAGGGTGGTTTTTTTTAAAAATTGTATGCCTTTTTTAAAACGCTCCTGGCTGTCTCCATAAAAGCGCTCAAAGTTGGAGAAAGCCACCGGTCTTTGTACCATATCATTAATTCAGCAACTTCCAATGCCCCCACATCCCAGGAAAGAGCGGCCAGGCGTCCTTTTGAGATATCTTTCGCTACGGTAATCTCAGGGAGGATACTAATACCGACACCGGCCATGACGCACTGTTTGATGGCTTCCACGCTGTTGAATTCGAGTGTGTTGTCATATCGAATTTTTTCCATGTTAAACGCTGCTTCTACTGTTCTTCTGTAACTGCAATCCACTTTTGAAAAGAGGAGGGTTTCGCCTTTAAGATCTTTGGTATGAACCACAGATTGTTTTACCAATGGATGGTCGGGATGGGTTACCAGTATCAATGTTTCGATCCCTAAGCCTTCCGCCTCAAGATCGGCAGCATGAAACGATTCTGTGAGCAAAAACGCCAGATCGGTGACGCC
>PKTV01000549.1 GCA_002868985.1 Desulfobacteraceae bacterium
ATCAGTATCTCTACAAATGCCCGGCGGAAAACGATAATTGACAATATTACCGATAATATTGTAGGTAAGATTACACAATACGGACCATACGATAAGGTTGAGAAAGAGGTATTTGAAAAACTCGAAAATGAATATGGAGGACATTTGACCATTGCCGGAGATAATCCCAATGGGCTCATATTCAAAGAAATTGATGAAAACGGTGAAACCATAAAGTCACTTTCCGTTGAAGATTCAAATTTTTTAACCAACAAGTTAAAGGAAATCACCGAAGAAACCATAGATAAAAATATGAAGTAGAATTTTAGAGGGTAATATAATGAAAATTGACAACAGAATCATTCAATACGAAATAAACAAACAACTCCCCAAACGACCGGAAAATGAAATAGAAGGGATGGGGGAACAACAGACGTCTAAGGAACCAAAAATTGAAGAAAAAAATCCGTCAGGACAAGATACAATTGTGAACCTTTCCACGGCCTCAAAAGAGGTCCAAACCGCAAGGGAGATCATCGCATCTGAACCGGATGTGAGAGAAGATAAGGTCTCTGAATTAAGAAAAAGGATCGAATCCGGCAACTACACTGTCGATAACAAGGCTGTTGCTGATAAGATTGTAGATTCCTTTATAGACGAAATTTTATAGCCATCCTTAATTATAAAAAACAGAGGGCGCCACATATATTGCCCTCTGTTTTTTTTATTCCAAAATCGTTTTCCATCCTAATGACACACCAATAATTCAAGTTATACAATCGCTTCGCGATTCTATTTTTCTAAAGACATAGGGATATGGCTCAACACCGGTAAGATCCGTTGTTTCAAAGGGAATTTTTTCATGGGACCCCAAGACCAGGATTCCACATGGCGCAAGACTTTTCAAGACGTTCCTGAAAGCCCTCTTTTTTAATCGTTCTTCATAATAGGTCAGAACATTGTTCCGCAAAAAGATGATATCAAAATCTGACCCGGGAGGATCGGAAAGCAAATGATGGTTTTTCCATGTAATGCCCTTTTTGAGTGACGCCTTTACCTCAAACAGTTTTTTACCCCCCTTTTGTTTGAAATATCCGGACTGAATCACTTTTGTTACTTCTTTGAGACTGCTGGGAGGATAAAGAGCGAAACGCGCACGATCGAGGTGGACGGGATTGATGTCGGTGGCTAACACTTCAAGTTCCGGAACATGTAAATAAGTATTGCTCATGCAATCCCATATGATCTTGAAGCTGTAGACCTCTTCCCCGCATGCACAGCCCGCCGACCAGAATCTGACTTTTTTTCGGCCAACGTCCATAAACTCCGGCAAAATACGTTCTTTAAGCCCTTGCCATAATGCCCGGTCTCGAAAAAAACGGCTGATGGAAACCGTCATCAGCCGTTCACAGTGATCTCTGACGTCATTATTTCTATCCAATTCGGTCAGAAAGTCTGCCATGGTATTGCATTCTATGGATTTCATATACCGGTGTATCCGCTTTTTAACGCCCTTTCGCACTTTGCGGTACCCTGCCCATGAAAATTCATATCGATTAAGCAGTTGACGAAATTGCTGATCATTCATAAGATCATTTTTATCGTATGAATCAAATTGTGCAAGTATTTTCCCTTCAAAGCTTTGAGATCAAGGTCCTGCATTGGTTTGAGGAAGAGCTTCGACAACTCATTTACAGGTACCAAATACTATTGCCTAAAAAGGAGATTCTTATATGAATAAAGAAAGGCTCGAGTTTCTAAAAGAAGATTATGTTCAGGGCTTTCCAGCCGCCATCGGGTTCGAAGTCGATCAAGCGGCTTACGGAATATTCGAAACGCGTCTGAAGATTCGCTCAGATCACATTCAGCAGGATGGATTTGTACATGCCGGTGTTATTGCAACCATGGCCGACCATACCGCCGGATACGCGGCATACACAACCGTTTCTGAATCGTTTCGGATCTTGACCATTGAATTCAAGATCAACTTTTTTAAACCCGCTGTTGGAAAATATATTGTCTGCCGATCGAAGGTGGTCAATAATGGGAAAAAAATCAAAGTATCTGAATCAGAATTATTTTCTCTAACTGAAGATCAGGAGAAACTCGTCGCCAAAGCAATGGTTACGTTGATTGCTATACCTTCTTCAAATTTAACCTAAGCTGAGCGTTTCAAATTTTAAAAGGGGATAAAATATCTTTTTTTTTAATGAATTATCTTTATTAATATTTCTAAAATTTGAGACCCTTCGGGATTGTCGATCTTACCACATCTACTGTGTCAGATGCCGTCCCGCATAGTTGACTATAGCGGAACGACATCTTCCTTATATATGCGGCAACCTTGACAATCGCTCAACTTAGTTTAACAATGCCTTTCCATAACACCTCAATTGAGGTAACAACCTTTAGATCTTACAAGGAGTCAATTATG
>PKTV01000382.1 GCA_002868985.1 Desulfobacteraceae bacterium
ACTTTTCGTTCATTTTACCGGAAACAAAGAAAAAAAATGTTTGGCTATCTGATGCGCTTGACCGGGAACTATCAGTTGGCCAGTGATATCATGCAGGAGAGTTTTGCCCGTTATCTCGAACATTATGGCCCTCAGACACAAAATGTTTCGCTGTTGTTCACCATTGCCAGGAATTTAGTCTGGGATAATACTCGTAAAAAAACGAACGATACAGAGATAGAAAATAACATTGAAGATGTGACGTTTAATCCGGAAGAACAGCTTTTAGTTCAAGAATCATATCGTAACGTGTTATCCGCCATGCAGAAGCTCAAAAAAAGTCAAAGAGACCTCCTCGCTTTGACGGTTAGCAGTGATCTTTCATACCGGGAAATTGCAAATATCTTGGGAATAAGCGAGGCGAACGTAAAAGTGAAGGTCCACCGGGCCCGTATCCTACTCAAGGAGCTTCTTCAAACAGGAGATGATTAAATGAATTATATGATAAGTATGTTTATTGATGATGAGTTGGACATCGATGAAAAGATTTCTTTTATTGAAACCGTTTTAAAGGACACATCTTTTAAAGATGAAGCATTACAACTTTTACATCAAGAAAAACATATCCGTGGAGAGGTTGTAGAACATTTTCCGTCAATCGAGGTGAAAGTCCCCTTTACCTGGAAAAGATTTTTCAGACCATTTTTTCAGCCGATGGGACTGGCTGCATCGGCTTTGGCTGCTTTAGTTATTTTTTTGCTCTTTTCCATACCTTCGCCAACACCGGATCTAATAACCAAGCGGTTTGTCATTTATAGACCCGATGTCAGGCAGGTGGAGATTGCCGGCAGCTTTACGGACTGGAAACGAATTCCTATGCAAAGAATCAGTAATAGTGGTTACTGGGAGATCAGTTTTGAACTGATGAAAGGGGAGCATCGTTTTACTTATATTTTGGAAGGCCGGCAGCCTTTTGCTGATCCTACAATACTTGCTCGCGAACCAGATGATTTCGGCACTGAGAATTCCATTTTTTATGTAGGGAAAAACGCATGAAACAGCTCATTATAGCAGCCTTATTTTTGACGGTTGGTATCACCGGATGTGAAAGCCATTTTTACCGTGTTAAAGAAAATTCGCTACATCTTTACCTTAGAAACCCTGAAGCCCAAACAGTTTCCTTTGCATATTCTGAGGATGGATATCAGCTTCATCACGCAAAGAAAATAGATTCAAAGACCTGGATGGTGACGGTGCCGGAAGGGATAGAATTTACATACTTTTATATTGTAGATGGCATCTCATTTTTGCCGTCCTGTCGGTTTAAGGAAAGGGACGATTTTGGTTCCGAAAATTGTGTTTTTATTCCGGACATGTAACTTTTTTTCTAAGTGCATTATAAAATTATAGCCCTTAATATAGGAAGACATCATGAAAAAACTTTTAATTATTATTTTAGGTATTTGTCTTTGTTCCTCCCCGGCCTATGGAGATGAACTTGATCCCAAATTATCTACCATCGGCAACGAGCAAATAAGAGTTCATACACGGGCTATGATTAATGCGGGTATACCTGGCGACGAAGCCATAAAAATGACTCGCTTGATGATCCAAAACAACTACAAGGATCAAAACATCTTACGAGCACAAAAAATCCTGATTGATACGGTTAAAGAAGATTTGCCGGATAAGCCCGTCATGAACAAAGCCTATGAAGGAATTGCCAAAAATGTTCAGGAAGATAGGGTGGTAGGGGCCATGGAAAAGACACGCGCACGCTATTCGGTCGCATACCGTCATGCCAGATCAATTACTCAAAACCCTGTTCGGGTAAACGATATTGGCAAGACTATCGCAGAAGGCCTTACCGCCGGTATTAACAACAAAGATGCCTATCAAATCATGGAAAGCCTACAAAATAGCACCCGGCAAATGACCAGAAATAACACGGAAGCGTTTGCTGAGGAAATTTTTTTATCGCTAAGGGACATGGCTCGTCGCAGCGTCTTATCTAAAATCGCTACGGACGTGGTAAGTAAGGCATTGGAGCACGAATACAGCGTCGAAGAAATAAAACAGATGCGCCACTCGTTCATATCCCGTTCAATGAACTTCGACCCTACTATCCTTGCAATTCAGTATGGTCATGACATTGAACATGGCGTAAGAGCAAAAGATCTTAATAACCGCCAAAGGGGTAAATCCGCACCTTTTGGAAAAGATAGCGGCCACAGCGGTTCCGGCAGCTTTGGCGGTGGTTCAGGTGGGGCTGGAGGCGATGGTTCAGGTGGAGCCGGTGGTGGTTCAGGTGGCGCTGGAGGCAGTGGTTCAGGTGGCGCCGGTGGCAGCGGCAGTAGTGGCGGTGGTCGCGGCAAATAATCTAAAACAAAAAAATATATAAATATAGGGATATATACCCCAATGGGGTCGGG
>PKTV01000455.1 GCA_002868985.1 Desulfobacteraceae bacterium
GATTGTTGATTGATTTGCCTCCAACCTTCTTACCTTCTTACCTTCTAATCTTCCGTCCTCTGAACTCCGACCTCAGCCCTCTGCCTCTTATTTCCTATTTACTGTTTACTATTTCCTATTTGATTCAAGTTCTTTCAGCAAAAATTTAATTATACCTGAAGCGGCAATATTTTCAAAAATATTAAGCTATCACAAAATAGCAAAGTTAGTAAAGCATTACTCCGATTGAAAGAAAGTCAAGGATGCTCTATATCCGAATTTTGTTTACGCTCAATTGAGATAATACTTTTTTTCAAATATTCATTTATTTCAAAGCTTTTATCAGATCTTCAGCCTGTTTTCTGGCCCATTGGTCAGCCTCAAGAATATCGCTTAAGGTCGGATCGGTGACAACCGTATGATATTTCATTGTTTTTTCTATGACTTCAGGTATTTTCACAAAGGAAATACTTTTCTCTAAAAAGGCCGCAACAGCCACTTCGTTTGCAGCATTTAAAACAGCCGGGAGGGTCCTTCCGGTTTCACAGGCGGCGAACGCCAACGCAAGGCATGGGAACTTTTTTATGTCAGGTTTTTCAAACGTAAGTTTCCCGATATTCACAAAGTCGGGGGTCGGCTGTCTCAACGCCAGACGTTCAGGATAGGCCATTGCATATGCAATAGCCCCTTTCATATCAGGAATCCCGAGCTGGGCCATCACCGTTCCATCTTTAAAGGAGACCATGGAATGAATCACGCTTTGCGGATGGATCACAACTTCAATCATCTCCTGAGAAACATCGAAAAGACATTTGGCTTCTATGGCCTCAAGCCCTTTGTTCATCAAAGTTGCTGAATCGACGCTGATCTTTTTCCCCATATCCCAATTGGGATGATTTAAAGCATCTTTGGGTTTAATTTTGTTAAATTCCTTTGCCGGAAGGTTTAAAAACGGACCGCCTGAAGCCGTGAGGAAGATCTTATCAACATCTTCTCTTCGATTTCCTTCCATGCATTGAAAAATTGCACTGTGTTCACTATCTATGGGAAGTATCGTTATATTATTTAATTCTGCCTGCTCAATGACAATATCACCGGCCATTACAAGGGTTTCTTTGTTCGCCAGCGCAATGTTTTTCCCCGCTGTTATGGCCGAAAGCGTCGGCATCAGACCTGCCGCTCCAACCACTGCTACGACAACCAGGTCCACAGATTCATGGGTGGCCGCAGCTTTGTAGCCATTTTCACCGAATAATACTTCAATATTGATTCCATCCGGAAGCATGCCTTTTAGTTCAACGGCGGTAGCTTCATCAAACACCACGGCAATTTCAGGACAATATTTCTCAATCTGCCTGGCCAGTACAGGGATATTATTTTTAGCGGCAAGTGCCTTAACCGCAAACCGATCGGGAAACATTTCTGCAATTTTAAGGGTATTACACCCGATAGATCCCGTTGAGCCCAATATGGAAAGGTTTTTCATGTCAGTAAATATTCTTTAAAAATGTACGCCACCGGAGCAGCAAACAGCAATGCATCAATCCGATCAAGGACACCGCCGTGACCCGGAAGTATTGCCCCTGAATCTTTTATATGGGCAACCCGCTTTATTTGAGACTCAAACAAATCTCCTACCTGGCCTGCAATGCCGATGGAAAGGAACAACAGAAGGCTCAAGCCCCATGGCAACAATGGCAAAAAAAAGGTTTTAATCAAAGCACCCGAACCCAGGCTCGCAGCAAGCCCGCCCAGAGCCCCCTCAATGGTTTTATTGGGACTTACGGCTGGGCAAAGTTTGTGCTGTCCGAAATAAGATCCCAAATAGTATGCACTTGTATCCCCCATGAACACAACGATTAACAGCAAAAATATCCAGAGCACACCGTTGTCTCCGTTTCGAAGGAGAACAATATACGATAAAAAAAGGGGAATATAAATAATGCCAACGACCTGCTTAAAAGCAATTTCCCAAACAGACGAATCAGACTTGAATTTGGGTAGAGAAATCAGGGTGGAAATGACGACGTTTAAAGCAATAATGTCTAATACAATGTTGAAGGAATGAAAATATGCAGACCAAAGAACGGCCGATCCTGTAAAAAGAGTTAAAATCTGAAAGCTAATCGCCGTAATTTTTTGATCTTTATTCAGTACAATGCGAAAATATTCCAACAGCGCTATAATACATATGACATTGATCACAACAGCAAGCCACAATGTCCCCCCGATGCTGATTAATAAAACCAGAAAGGGGACGACCACTATGGCGGTAATCCATCGTTTTAAATGCATAATTTAATTACAAAGTAAATAATCCTGACCCAGAGGGCCAAGCTTTGGTTTCACCCCGAAGGGAATTTGCTTTGTTGAAAGTACATTGACTGATTGAAATTCCAAATAACAAATCCCAAATAACAAACAAATTCC
>PKTV01000365.1 GCA_002868985.1 Desulfobacteraceae bacterium
TTAAGTGTTCATATTTCATGCATAAATTTCAGGGAGGCGACTAAATAGAGTAAAAAAAAACAAAATCATAACCTGCTTGAAGACACCAGATCGAGAATCCTTGCGATTACATGGTCATTGTGCGGTAAAAATAAACTTCTTGCTCAACAAACCACACTTAAAGGACCCATTTTTCCGGTATGAATTTTGGAAGGAAGTTAGATAGTGGCCATCCATAAATGAGGATTTTTGTTCAAGATCAAGGCATGCGAAAAAAATAACCACAGGCATATGTCTTAATATTCCGAGGATTATTTTTTGAGCATAACGCAGAGATTGTTCATAAAAGACCATTTTGGGTGGACACTATATATAATCCCCGCGATTGAACTTATACATCGCCACCTTTGCCGTCACAGCCAAATCTTTAACGATTCTGTCAAGGGCTTTATCATTTTTAACTTTATTCACGGCTTCAGACTCCATTAGGGTTACCTCTTTTTCGATGCTGTCCACTAACGGTCTAATATCTTTTAAAGTCCTGGCAGGATCAGCCAGTTCTCCGGCATAGTGATCTAAAAGATTAAGGATTTTTTCACTTTGCACGATGACATCACTTTTGCTGTCAACAGGACAGGGGCGGGGGGTTGCATTTACTTCATCAAGTGTTTTGTCAAAAATCTGCTTGAATTGATTATCGTCGTCTACCTTTGCAGTTGATGATAATTTTGCCTGGAATGAATTGCTTATTTTATTTATATCCATTTTTCAATCCTTTTTATATCTTTATATTTGTCTGATCTATATTTTATTTTCGGCACAGCCAAACGGTTCCTTTAGAGAATTGTTATTATTTTTCCTAAATGTTGTATGACGTTATGAATTCGAAGGTTAACTGTCAAATACCTTAGATAATTTTTCGCTGATCGTTTCTGCAGTAAACGGTTTTACGACGTAATTGCTGACACCTGCCTTAACAGCTTCTACAATATTATCTTTCTGAGCTTCAGCCGTAACCATCACAAAAGGAATGTCCTTTAATTCATCATCCGATCTTACGGCTTTTAATAAATCTATTCCCGGCATCTCAGGCATATTCCAGTCACATAATATCAGATCAACTTTTACTTTTTTGAGCTCTTTAAGGGCGCTTTTACCGTCATCTGCCTCAATAATATTTTTAAAACCGATCTGTTTTAGGATATTTCTTACAATCCTTCTCATTGTGGCAAAATCGTCGACGATGAGAACTTTCATATTCAAATCCATTGTTAAGCGTCTCCTTATCTATTTTATAATTTCATTAATATATTAAAAACGTTAGATTTATATTTTACAACAAATTCAAATCCATGTCTAATGTCTTCTCAAGAATTATTTATTCTCATTTTATTTATTGCAGAATAGTCAATAGGTCGTCTATCTCTCCTAAATCAAGCCCACAAACCGATTTTTGAGGGCCTGCCAATTCGATGACCTTTTCCTCAACCGCTTTTTGCAGCTCCTTTTTTGTAACATCAGGATTTTTCTCATGTTCGCTCAATTTGATGCCAAAAGCGATAATCATGTCTTTAAGTTTTTCTTCCATTTGATGAACAAGGGTCATAATCCTTTTAATCCTTTGACCGGTTAAATCCTGAAAGCTCATCTGAACAAAAGAATCAGATATCAAAGACATCGTATTTTGGGCATCAGACTCCTTTCTTATAAAGGTAGGCGGCAAAATTTTCCTGCCAAAAGGTAATTTGTTCGTCTTTCAAAAAAACAACTGATGCAATTTTAAGATCAACTTTTTCTTTTCCTAAGAACTCCCCGTTGTTTCTGAAATACCGAAGCGATAATCTTTTCTTGGTCATTCACACTAAGATCTAAAAATTTTATCCCGAGAGAATAAAGCGTCTGACCACGTTCATCCACCTTTGTTGAATGAACAACTTCACCAAATATATCCATAAAAATGAGGGGTATCTTTGAAAGATAAAACTTAGAATGTATGATTTGTCCGGTTTCAAACGGCTTATCCACCATGATATTCATACCTGATCCGCTGATATTGCTTCCTATTCCCTGTTTGAACAGACCCTCTATTTTATTATCTTTTTCTAAAAGCTCTAAAATCAGATCCAATTTTTCATCAATCAGGACGAGATAATTTACCAGTGAGAAATCAATTGCTGTATCAGCACCTATTTTTTTGTCAGCAATATCGATACCCGGTTCTATTTGAAAGTGAGGGGAAATTGCCCCATTAGACTTAACCAGCCCTTCATATTCATCTAAAGTTATTTTTTTGAATTTAATTTTAAATGAAAAATCTCTGCGAATTTATGAAGTTTTAGAGTATTTGCAAAGTTATTTTTCTAATTAAGATATTTATGTAGCTATAATATATTTATGTGTAACTTTGTAAACTATTTAGTAGAATAA
>PKTV01000119.1 GCA_002868985.1 Desulfobacteraceae bacterium
GACATCATCATGGTTGGTGAAATTCGAGACCAGGAAACAGCGGAAATTGCCATCAAAGCGGCCATGACCGGTCACCTTGTTTTCAGCACGCTTCACACCAACGACTGTCCTTCGACCATCGGACGTCTGGTGGATATCGGCATACCGTCCTATCTGCTGGCTTCTTCCGTAACAATGGTGCTTTCTCAACGCCTGGTTCGAAGACTTTGTCAACATTGTAAGGCTATTGAGGAAAACCTTAATCCAGCGGAACTTGTGGAAATGGGATTTTCTCCTGATGAAATTTCAAAACTTCAAATCTACGGGCCTAAAGGCTGTCCGGAATGCATGGGATCCGGGTATAAAGGACGAGTCGGCTTGTTTGAACTGATGGAGATCACAGAAAATGTGGCCAATGTAATTAGTGCCGATGTTTCAGAAGATATACTGAGAAAGACGGCGTTACATGAAGGCATGGTGACCCTAAGGAATGCGGGTCTGGAAAAAGTTCGCCAGGGATTGACTTCGGTTGAAGAGGTGTTAAGAAGAACAAATTTAACCAAGGGCTCCATTCCGGAATACCTTGCCACTCCCGAGGTTGAGGAATATGACAGTAAAGCTGTAATTTTCAGGGAAGGGAATAGAGGTTCTGATTTTTTTAAGCTTGTTAAGGGTGAACTGATTATCGTAAAAGACGGGAAAAAAGTGTCAGAAATCGTTCAACCCGGTGAATATTTCGGAGAAATTGCCGCCATAACCGGTAAAGAAAGATCCGAAACCGTTATTTCCAGAGGAAAATCCATTATCGAACGCTACACTGGAGATAAATTTCAAGAAATTATCGACAAATATCCTAAAATTACCAATAAGATTTTAGAACAAATGGCAGGCCGTATAGATGCGTCAACTAAAATTCTTGTAAACCTGATGAATCATAAACCACGATGAAATTGTAAACCTGATGAATCATAAACCACGATGAAAATAGAATGCCCAGATTGCCGCAAGGCATATAAAATACCAGACGAAAAAATACCATTCGGAAAGAAATTTGCAGTGTCATGTTTGAACTGTAAAAAACGGATTGTGATTGATTTAAGATCCGAAGCAAAACCGAATAAACCGCCACAACCGAAAAAGCCTGAGAAAAAAGCCCAAGCAGTTGAACCTGCTCCGGAACCTTCTTTTGGGAAAAATCAACCCTCAGGCATTAAATTAAAATATGGCATCCTTCGCACATTGGACGATTTGCCGGCAATGCCTCATGTTGTCCAAAAAGCACAAGGAATAATGGCAAGGTCTGATTCAAATATTAAAGAACTTGCCAGGGTGATAGAATTAGAACAGGCCATTGCCACCCGGGTATTGAAATTGGCCAATTCATCATATTATGGTATGAGCGGAAAGGTTTCCTCTATTCAGCATGCCTCGGTGTTGCTCGGGTTTAAAGCGCTTGGAGACCTGATATCCGTTGCAGGCATTTCAAATCTGATGAGCAAAAATTTAAAAGGATACCAGCTCGATTCCGGAGATCTTTGGCGGCATTCCATTGCTGTTGCATTTGGTTCAAGGATTATCGCGAACAGAAAAGATACCGAGTTTGGGAATTTGGCCTTTTTCGCCGGACTTATTCATGATGCGGGAATGCTGATCCTCGATCCATATGTTTACGAAAGAAAAGATTCTTTTGACGAATTCATGGCAGACGGCGAAAATACATTTTTAAATGCTGAAAAAACAATTTTGGGATTCGATCATTCCGAAATCGCCTCTGAGTTGTGCCAGAAATGGAAGATTCCCAACGATCAAAGGATTGCCATCAAATTCCATCACAACCCATCCAAATCAGACGGCAATGAATTGGCGTTTATCCTTCACATGGCGGATTACATCGCAATGGTAAACGGCTATGGGACGGGTACAAACGGTGCGGAGTATCATATGGAAGAGGGGGTTATGGATTTTTTAGATCTTCGGGAAGAAGATGTTGAATATATAAAGAAGGACGTTCAGGAATCCGTAGATAAAATGTCTGAAGAGGTGCATGCCGGTTAATCCTAAACTTCAAGCAAGCTCAGGTTATTTTTTGAGTGCTCACATATTATTAAAGCGTTTAAAAAATAAAAAGACCGGATTTTTTAATCCGGCCTAACATATTGATTTTATATGGTCGGGACGACTGGATTTGAACCAGCGACCCCAGCGTCCCGAACGCTGTGCTCTACCAGGCTGAGCCACGTCCCGACTTTGCATTTCTTTTATGTGGTAAATAAAAAAATGTCAATCATAATTAGTGTCCATCCATAAATGGCCCTTTTTGTCCTGCTCGGCGTTCTCCGCGGGTTTCCGGCTGCGGCGTACAGACGTACGCCTCACCGCAAACCCTTGTGCGGCCTTGATCAGAACAAAAATTGCTCATTTCTGAA
>PKTV01000457.1 GCA_002868985.1 Desulfobacteraceae bacterium
AAGTTTGTCTTCATGTCAATCGTAATTATAAATTAATAAAATCAGATGGATAGACTTTGATTGGCGTGGTTGGCACAAGAGTTGCTCTATCAATAGCCAAAGGCAAAAAACAAATCGCACAAAGGAGGGATTCAGCCATGTTTAAATTTAAAGAGACTTTCGACAGATTGATGGTGGCAATTACGTTTGCCCAAGCCAATGAACATGAGCTTGCGCTCGATGTCTTACATGACCGGCCGGAAAGGGACAGCCGGAAAAGGGTCGATGTACAAATTCGACGCAGCGAAGAAACCCCGCCGCAGATGCGCATTTAACCGGGCCGAGGTGTTGAAGGGTAAAAGGGGATAAAAATGAAAAAAGTTTTATTGGCCATAGACGGTATGACACCCGACCGAAAAGCATTTCGCTACGCGGTTGAACTTTGTAACCGAATCCGGGCGGAGTTGAGCATATTTCAGATTATCAGGCCACAGTATTATCGAGAATATAAAAAAAAGATCCTAAAAAAAGGCCTGCTCGCGAGAAAGTTTTTTGAAGGGTCCATGGTGGCGGCCACCTTTGCCGAAGCCGGTGAACATGAGACCGCTTTGGATATCACGGCCGAGGCCTCAAAGGAAATCAGACGTCTCTTGCAGGAATCCGAAAAAGCAGGCATTCGTTGTCATTTTTCCATCAAATCGGGGAATCCTGAAAAAGAGATTATCAATTATGTAAACGACCATCGGAACGTTGTTTTGACCATCTACGATGTTTCTGATCAAGGTGCCGATCAAAACGCCAATATTTCTAAAAAGAAAAATGAACTCGCAAAAATAACAAAAGGATTGTCCGTTCCCTTGGTCACTGTTTACACATAGAGGCCAATAGAAAAAAATAAAGATAACAGAGAAGGAGATAGAAAATGGCAGGAATTTTTGGAAGAATTAAGCAAAAGTTTAGCAAGGCCAGTATCGAGATGGACAAATATCAAGAGGCAATTACATTTGCCGAAGCAGGCGAGGCCGAACATGCACTGGCAGCCGTCTCAGAGCAAACCGAAGAACAACAAACCATGCAACTTTTAGTTGTGGGCAGAGAAAGTACCTTTTCCAAGGAAATTTTCGATTATGCACTTGATATGGCCCAGCGGATGTCCTATGAAATTCTGGCCTTAAACACCGCTCCCTTGTCTTGCGACACGTTCAAGCTGTTTTCAAATTCACGCGATCAGCTTTGTGAAGAATTTAAAAGCTTGTCAGAAAAAAATGTCGCCATGTTTCAGCAAGCGGCCGCAGAAAAAGGGATCGCTTTTCATCATATCGTTAAGTTCAGCGAGACTGAAGAGGCTTTGCAAGAAGTTACAAGAGATAATAAAAACATTGCTTTTGTAGTTTCAGAATCCATAGAAGATCGTGCTGAAAGCAGAATCGAGGAGGGTGAACGCCTCCGTACCAATCTTTATGTTTATTCCATGGTGTAAGGGACCATATTTTAGTGCTCGTGATGACCGGTTTTTTACCATCCAAGATTGCCGATAATCGCCACTGATATGGATGACGAATCATCGGAAAACTCCCAGTCCGCAGATCAAAATTAATCCGAAATCCGGCCTTTGTAAAAAGGCTGGATTTCTTTTTTTTCGCTTATCTCCCTGCAGGATGTTACAATCTGCAACACACTATTCTTTTTTGCAACACCACATAAACTATTGTATTGATAGAGCTTTAAGGTCAGGGTTTTTAAGTTGTTGCATTTTGCAATATCGGGTTTGTGCATTTTGTCGGTGCCCGAGACCTCAATATAATTAAAAATATCAATGAGATAGATTGCAATTGGTGAGGTTGGCACGAATGATGCTGGTTCTGTGGCAATATTTTCTAAAATGCTGATAATGGATGTTTTAATAACTTAGAATGGGGGGAGACATGGATTCACATTTTATTTTCGGCCTGGTGCTGGTCGCTTTTTTCTTCTGGCTGTGTTTTAAATTCAGAAATGAAAATAAAGACCAATAACCATTTGTAATAATGCCGGACTTTGAAACCAAATACGTGAACACGAATAGGGTCTTTAAAAAATGTTCCCCGTCTTTCGCGGGATTCAAAGCCAAGTAAAAGATCCCGGGCTTTGAACCTTATGTATCGCCGTTGGTGGGAGACAGAAGGGGACGTTTTTCAACGGTCTCGATTAATTTGCAGAAAGGAATGACTCCTAATGACACCTGAGATGATTTTGACAATGATTGTTCTGGTTTTTGCTATTATCCTGTTTGTTTTTGAGTGGGTAAGAGTCGATGTGGTTGGAATTATAATGATGGTCATGCTCCCTCTTATCGGCCTGGTATCTCCTAAAGAAGCTTTTGTGGGATTGAGCAGTAATGCAGTCTGCTCCATTATTGCCGTAATTATCATCGGTGCCGGGCT
>PKTV01000219.1 GCA_002868985.1 Desulfobacteraceae bacterium
CTTTGGCACGGTCGATGTCGATATCCTTTCGCCTTTCAGCAGATTCCGCCAATACGGTCACTTTATCAGGCAGTGCCTCTGCAAACCCACCACTGACAAAAACGTATCTTTGAGCCCCGCTGGCATCTGTATAGTGCATCTCTCCCGCCCTCAAGGTTGTCAAAAAAGGCGTATGGCCGATAAGCACACCAAATTCACCGAGGCTGCCGGGCGCCACCACAATCTGGGCTTCCTCGTCAACGACATACGTTTCAGGGGTAACAACTTCTAATCTAATATTTCCAGCCATTTTTATTTCCTTGTAAACTGATTGGCATTACTCCTCAGCGTTTTCAATAACCTCTTCAATACCGCCTACCATATAGAACGCCTGTTCCGGAATAGAATCATGTTTTCCGTCAATAATTTCCGCGAAGCTTCTTACATTATCTTCAATCTTTACGTATTTTCCAGGTTTACCGGTAAATACTTCAGCTACATGGAAAGGCTGTGACAGGAATCTCTGAATCTTTCTTGCACGCCCAACAGTAATCTTGTCTTCATCTGAAAGTTCGTCCATACCAAGAATTGCGATAATATCCTGCAATTCTTTGTATTTCTGAAGAATCTGCTGTACTTCTCGAGCGACTCTGTAGTGCTCTTCTCCGATATACGCAGCATCAAGAATTCTTGACGTTGAGTCAAGAGGATCAACTGAAGGATAAATACCAAGCTCTGTAAGCTTCCTTGAAAGAACAACAGTCCCGTCAAGATGTGCAAATGTGGTAGCAGGAGCAGGGTCGGTGAGGTCGTCAGCCGGCACGTAAACACACTGTACAGCTGTAATTGATCCCTTGGTTGTTGATGTAATACGCTCCTGAAGCTCACCCAGGTCAACGGCCAGCGTCGGCTGATAGCCAACAGCAGAAGGAATACGACCCAGAAGAGCGGATACTTCGGCACCGGCCTGTGTAAACCGGAAAATGTTATCGATGAAGATAAGAACGTCCTGGCCTTCCTCGTCACGGAAATATTCAGCACATGTAAGAGCGGAAAGAGCAACACGGGCCCTGGCTCCAGGAGGCTCGGTCATCTGACCGTATATCAATGCTGCTTTGGGGAGAACGCCTGAATCCTTCATCTCGTGATAAAGGTCGTTACCTTCACGGGTCCGTTCGCCAACACCGGCAAACACGGAGATGCCGCCATGCTGCATAGCAATATTGTTAACCATTTCCATCATGATAACGGTTTTGCCAACACCGGCACCACCAAAAAGTCCCATCTTACCACCGCGGGGAAATGGTACGAGAAGGTCGATAACCTTGATTCCTGTTTCAAGAACATTTACACTGGTGTCCTGCTCTGTAAATGCCGGAGCTTGCCTGTGGATCGGCATCATCTTTTCCTGGCTTACAGGGCCAAGGCCGTCAACAGGTCTTCCAACAACATTCAGAACTCTTCCCAAAGAAGCCTCACCAACCGGCATCATAATATCCTTGCCGGTGTCTCTTACTTCCATTCCGCGGACAAGACCGTCTGTAACATCCATAGCGATGGTTCTTACAACGTTATCTCCAAGATGCTGTGCTACTTCAACAACAAGGTTGTCGGCTTGGTCGTCGATAACCGGGTTTGTAATTAAAAGCGCTGTATAAATTGTAGGCAGCTTTCCGGGCTCAAACTCAACATCCACTACAGGACCCATAACCTGTACTATTTTTCCAACATTTTCACTCATCTATAGACCTCCTATAAAATCTATATTAGTACCTATTTTATATATTTAATGCCGGGTTTAACCCTTAAGCGCCTCGGCTCCACCGACGATATCCATTAATTCTGCAGTAATAGCAGCCTGTCTTGCCTTGTTATAAGCGAGCGTAAGTTCATCAATCATGTCACTACACGCGTTGGTTGCGTTATCCATAGCCATCATACGTGCAGCATGTTCACTGGTGGATGTTTCAAGCAAGGCACTGAACAACTGGACAGAGACGTTCTTTGGAAGCAGAATACCTAAAAGCTCAGCGGCTGGCGGCTCACAAATATGCTCTGCGAGATAAGGAGCATCTTCATCACCTTTATCTTTAGGTTCTGATGATTCAACCGAAGTAATCGGAAGAATCTGTTTTGCGATCGGAACCTGTTTTGCCATGCTGACAAATTCTGAATACACTACATAAACTTCATCATATGACCCGGAAAGGAACCCTTCAACCAGGCTACTGGCTGCCGTTGATGCCACATTAAATCCAAATGTTGCCCCAACAATGCCGAGATGCTCGCTTATCCTATCCATTTTCTTATTCCGGCACCAGTCACGTCCCTTTTTCCCAAAATTAGTGAAAGATATTTCAAGATTTTCACCGGCTTTTTCTTCATGGAGTTCTGCAGCCTTTGTAATAAGGTTCATATTAAAACCTCCGCACAGCCCCCTGTCTGACGTGCACAGTACAATATGAACTTTTTCAACTTCCTCTTTGGGGACCAGCAAAGGACTTGCTTCCTCACCGGATTTTTCAGCAAGGCTTCCCAGAACTTCTTCGAACTTCTCAGCATACGGCCGGAACCTGTCCATGTTCTGCTGGGCTCCACGCAATCTGGAAGTTGCCACCATATTCATAGCCTTTGTGATCTGCTTTGTCTTCTTTACACTTCCAATTTTTGTCTGGACTTCCTTTAATGTTGCCATACAACTCAAACCCTTATATTTAAGGTTATTTGTTATCGGTTATCAGTGACTCACCAGTGGTCGAACTCATCAACAAATAACTTACTTTATTGTGTCCTTGAATTCCTCGTCATAGGCGTTCAAGGCCTCTGTCATCAGTTTGTCCAGATCGTCGTCGATCTCTTCTTTTTCCGAAAGTCCGGAAAAAATCTGCGGATACCGGTCTTCGATAAACGGGTAAAGACCTGTATCATACTTTGTCACTACGTCGGCCGGATATTTGTCAAGAAAGCCCTTTGTACCGGCGTAAAGTATGGTGACCTGTTTTGGCATTGTAAGCGGCTGAAACTGACCCTGCTTCAAAACTTCAACAAGCCTCAAACCTCGTGTAAGCTGTGCCTGTGTGGCTTTGTCAAGATCACTTCCGAATGCGGCAAACGCTTCAAGCTCACGGAATTGGGCCATCTCAAGCCTCAGTGTACCGGCAACCTGTTTCATGGCCTTTACCTGCGCGGCACCGCCGACTCGTGATACTGAAAGTCCAACGTTAATTGCCGGCCTAATGCCTGCAAAAAACATGTTCGGCTCAACGTATATCTGGCCGTCAGTAATTGAAATAACATTTGTGGGAATAAAGGCTGATACGTCACCAGCCTGGGTTTCAATAATCGGAAGAGCTGTAAGAGAGCCCGCACCAAGTTCATCATTCAATTTTGCGGAGCGCTCAAGCAGACGAGAGTGATTATAGAAAATATCGCCGGGGTATGCTTCACGGCCCGGCGGACGTCTTAAAAGAAGAGAAACCTGACGGTAGGCAGCAGCCTGTTTTGAAAGATCATCATAAATGATTAAAGCATGCTTGCCGTTGTCACGGAAATATTCACCCATTGAGCATCCTGCATAAGGCGCCAGGAACTGCAATGATGCCGGATCACTCGCGCATGCAGAAACTATTGTCGTGTATTCCATCGCACCGTGCTTTTCAAGAATATCCGCAACCTGGGCAACTGTTGATTTTTTCTGACCGCATGCAACATAAACACAGTAAATATCCGTCTCCTTCTGTGCAATAATTGCGTCAACAGCAAGTGCTGTTTTGCCGATCTGGCGGTCGCCAATGATAAGCTCACGTTGTCCCCTTCCCACAGGCGTCATAGAATCAACAGCTTTTGCACCTGTATAGCAGGGTTCATGAACACTCTTTCTGGCAATAACACCGGGCGCAACGACCTCGATTCTTCTAAACTCTTTTGCATCAATAGGCCCCTTGCCGTCAAGAGGTGCGCCTGTTGTATCAACAACACGGCCCAAAACAGCCTCGCCAACCGGAACCTGAGCGATCCGTCCGGTTCGCTTGACGATGTCTCCTTCCTTGATATGGATGTCTTCACCCATAATGGCTACGCCGACATTATCCTCTTCAAGGTTTAATACCAGTCCCAGAGTACCATCCGCAAACTCAACGAGCTCCATCGTCATAACTTTTTCTAAACCATATACCCTGGCAATACCATCACCAACCGACAAGACAATTCCTGTTTCACTCAGCTCTACCTTCTTGTCGTAGTCCGTAATCTGCTCTTTGATAATTTGACTTATTTCTTCAGCTCTTAGTTCCATTATATACTCTCACCCCTTTTTAATGATTTCCTCATATTGAGTAATTGTGTTTTGATGCTACCGTCCAGAACCAGATCTCCTATTCTTGAAACAAGCCCCCCAATTAGGCTGGGATCCTGTTCCACTTGCAGGATAATATCTTTACCTGTCCTTTTCGACAGAGTTGTACGGATCTTTTCAACGGTCTCGGATGGAAGTTTTGAAGCCGAAACCAAACTGGCACGTAAAACACCTTTGAGTTCGTCAGCCAGTTTCTGATAAAAGTCATTGATGGCGTGTATAAATACGAATCGTCCTTTGTCGAACAGTAAAAGGAGAAACGACTCCATTACTTTGGAAATATTGACCTTTTCAATGACTGCCTCTAAAACTTTTTTGCGGCCTGAAACAGCGTAGAGGGGGTTACAAATGGCCTGTTCAAGATTCTTTTCCTTAGACATCAAACTCGCAAACCCGTCTAATTCTCCTCGATAGGTTTCAGCTTGATCGTCCTCTTTACCGATAATTAAAAGTGCCTTGGCATATCGCCGTGCTATGGTTAAATTTTTCACTATGCCACCACCTTATCTAAATATTCATCCACCAGCTTTTCCTCGTCCTTGGCCGTAATTTTATCTTTTAGAATTTTTTCTGATTTTTCCAGTGCCTTTTCCAGTATCTCTTGCTGAAGCTCTAATTTGGCCTGTTTGAACTCATGATCGATGTTGCGACGGGCTTGTTCTTCCAATTTTTCAGCGGATTTTTTGGCTTCATCGATGATTCTGGCCTTGGCCGCATTCCCCTGCCGAATATAATCTTCGATGAGTTTTTCAGTTTCCTGTTCCAGGCTGGAAAATTTTTCAGTATATTCCGCCAGCTGTTTTTCAGCCGCTTGTTTCTTTTCTTCAAGTTCGCTGAGTTGTTCTTTGATTCCGCTAATTCTTGAATTTAGTGCCTGGGATACCGGCTTTCGCATAAGAAGGAAAAGACCGATGGCCAAAACTCCAAAATTCATTACCTTGTAGGTGTCCGTCGCCACCCATCCTTTTGATTTGGTCTCACCTTCCGACGAGGCCAAAGACACTCCGATATAACAGAAGAAAAGCATCGTCATTATAACCATCATGATTGATCCTTTTTTAAAGATCAGTCGTTTCAGGTTATTTTTAGGCCATTTTTTACAATTCATGTTCATTAAACAGCCCTCCCCAAAATTTTTTCACTTATGGCATTTGCGAAAGTATCAATCTCCTTATTTAGAGATGCTCGAACATTCTGTGCATCCTTTGCGACCTTTTCGCGAACTTCCGCAAGATTTGCCTGAGCCTTTTGATTGATTTGTTCTATGATCTTTTTCTCTTCCTCAGCCCCCTCTTTTAACAAGACTTCTTTTTCATTTAATCCCCTGACCCTGGCATCTTTTATACCTGAAAGAAATGCCTCATCTTTTCCTGCTGCGTCTTCACTCAGCTTTTCGACATTCTGCTCAAGACTTGTAATTTTTTCCTTTCTCTCAATGAGTATCCTTCGAATCGGCCGGTATAAAAGGATGTTGAGTGCCCATATGATAACGAGAAAATTGGCGATTTGTACAAAGAGCGATACATCTGGCAGAACCGATATCGAAGCACCAAAAGCGACCCCTGCAAACGACACCAAAGATAGGGATAGAAACAAAGTGAAAACGATATAATTTTTCAGGTTTAAACCGGAAATTTTCATATAAAGATCCTCCATTGCTGAAACCTGCAATCCAAATTTTTTTTAAATGAATTTTTTAAATAGGATTTTGTCCACTTACGTTTTTAACTCGGCGGTCTATAACATCAGCCATAAGTGTTGTCAAAGGTTTTTTTTAATTTTCGTCAGGCTTTTAGGGGGAAAGAAAAAAAATCATATAATCTGTTTTCGTTATAATGAATTTGTTCAGACTTTCATGGAACAATTTCCATTAAATATGACTCCGGATTTAATGAGAAGTGCCGGAGACTGAATGTCTCCTTCAATACGCCCCGGCGGATAAACTTCAACTCTTTTTCCGGCATTGATATTTCCGTTTACCCTGCCCATTATGATGGCAACGTTAACCATGATCTCTCCATTTACAGTAGCCGTCTCTCCGATGATCAGCTTACCGTCAGTACTATAAATTTTACCAACAACATTCCCCTCCAGCCGAACCGTATTTTCAAACTCGACGGTCCCCTCGATGGTGGTGCCCGGTCCAAGCAACATGGTTATTGTGTCAGGTTTTTTTGTTTTTAACATATTCTCCCCCGAGCTTTAAAATAATAGCAAAGAACTTAGGGACTTCTCCCCGGTAGGAATAATGGAGTAATGGTTTGAAAAGGTTTCTAACAATTGAAAAAGGTTGTTTTTGCTCTTGTTCCCTATATTCTCTCCGAGCCGGAGGCCATTATTCCAGTATTCCATTTTTCCATACCGACGGCACGAACAGGCCGTCATTAAAAGAAATGTGATTTTACTAAGTTGCAGAATTTTCGAGACTCCAAATTATCCCGGATAGTTAACGCGGGTTATTCATGGTTGTGAAACATCTTGTGGCTATTCAGCAAGGAAGCGTCTCATGCTGATGTTCAGCAAAAGGCCGACACAAATCATTGTGGTAATGACCGATGAACCACCGTAACTGATAAACGGCAGCGTCACGCCGACAATCGGCATCAGCCCCATTGTCATGGCGATATTGATAAAAACTTGCCAGAAGATCATTGCGGTGACCCCGACAGCGATAATGGTACCAAAGGGCTCTCGGCACCGATACGCAATGGTCAATCCCCAAATGATAAAAACCAAAAACAAGCCTAAAAGAATAAAAGCGCCGATAAATCCCCATTCCTCGGCCAAAACAGAAAAAATAAAATCCGTGTGTTGTTCAGGTAAAAAGGCGAGTGCGTTTTGAGTTCCTTTTAAAAACCCCTTGCCGGAAATCATACCCGAACCGATGGCAATTTTGGATTGTATAACGTGATAACCGGCACCCAGTGGATCACGGTCCGGATCTAAAAATGTCAATATCCGCTGCTTTTGATATCCTTTCAAGAAAAACCAAATCAAAGGAACTATTATGGTACACGAAGTGATGATACATAAAAGCGAGCGTCTTTCAATTTTTACAAAAACTGTCATCGAACCGGCAATTAAAAGCACAATCATACCTGTACCCAAATCCGGTTGTTTAACAATCAAAATAAAAGGAATTATCGCCAATACAAAAGGGGTGAACAGCTCACGCAAATTTAATCCTCCGATATTGGCATGTTTGGAATAATATTTTGCCAGAATGATGATGACAACGATTTTGGCAAGTTCCGACGGCTGAATTGAAAACGGCCCCAACATAATCCAGCGTCGTGCCCCTGCTACATATTTGCCGAACAGCAATACATACAATAAAAGGAACATACACATTACATAAATGACAGGGGCCCATCGATCCAACACCTTGTAATTAATGAAAAGAGAAAAAACCATTGCCGCCAGCCCGATGCAATACCAGGCCAGCTGCTTAAAATACAGTATTTTTTGCGGCCCTGCCGTTGATGATGTGACGGCACTATAGAGTGTTAAAAGCCCCAAGAGTACAATTAAAAACGTCAACCCAAGCAGGCCCCAGTCAAAATGTTTTACAAATCTGCGATCGATCATCATTGCTTCAATCCATTATTTAAATAGGTCTTTTTTCAAGCCATCTCAAAGATGTAGATTACGTTCAAGGACAAGGCGCGAGTCGATGAAAAAGCGCAACATACATGTAAGTATGTGAGCATTTTGAAGAGGCTCGCGACCCACCTTTAGGAACATAATTCAACAGGGAGTCCCGCCATGCGGGGCAACGCCGTAATTGGGCATTAGATGCATTTTTGAGATGGCTTGTAGTGTGCTACTGGTCACCTGCGACTTTCAGTTTGTCGGGTGTCGAGTTTTCACCCTGTCCAAAATAAGTTTTAATGACGTCCCTTGCGATGGGCGCCGCCGTGCTTGATCCATGACTACCATGCTCTACAATGACAGAAACTGCTATTTGGGGATCAACAGACGGCGCATAAGCAACAAACCATGCATGCGATTTTAACCGGTGTGACAATTCTTCTTCAGACAGACCGCGCTCTTTGCTGCGCCCAACCACCTGGGCAGTCCCTGTTTTTCCACTGATATCGAAGCCCTCGACGTGGGCAATCCATGCGGTTCCTTTTTTATTGTTAACAACATTCCAAAGGCCCTCTTTTATAATCTTTAATGTTTTCTTACTAACAGGCAGCTTGCCAGCCAACTGCTTTTTGCTCTCAAGAATAACCGATCCTTCCGGTGAATAGACTGACTTGAGTATTAAAGGCTTGTACATTTCTCCGCCATTTGCCACTGCTGATGTTAAAACAAGCATCTGCAATGGTGTCGCAAGATCAAAGCCTTGTCCAATCGCAACCGAGAGCGTTTCTCCCCCCTGCCAGGCAACACCGGTACGACGCTTTTTCCATTCTTTTGTCGGAATGAGCCCCGCTGCTTCGTGATCCAGGTCGATCCCGGTAGGCGATCCCAAACCGGAAGCAACGGCGTACATTGACAAACGATCTATGCCCAGCTTCTGGCCGACTTGATAAAAATAGACGTCACAGGATTCAGCCAGCGCTTTGATCACATTGACGCTGTCGTGACCCGCAGCCCTCCAGCATCTGTAAACCCGATTTCCATATTTATAATATCCAGGGCAATAAAAGGTCGTATCTTTATCGATAACACCTTCCTCGAGCGCCGCAATTGCGGTAATGATTTTAAAGGTAGATGCCGGAGGATACTCACCATGGATAACCTTGTTTTCAAGCGGTCTTAAGGGGTTGGAAACCAGAGCATCCCACTGCTCATGCGACATGCCGTCAACAAAGATATTCTGGTCAAATGAAGGAGAACTTGCCAAGGCAAGGATTTGGCCTGTTTGAGGATCCATGGCCACCACGGCGCCGGCGACACCTTCTAATAGCGCTTCAGCCTTTTTCTGAACACGCAAATCAATTGTCAGATAAAGGTTCTGTCCCGGCTGGGGGTCGACTGTTTTTAAATTTCTAACCACCTGCCCCATGACATTGACTTCAACCTGACGCCCCCCTCTTTTACCCTGAAGGAAAGACTCAAATATTTTTTCGATGCCAAACTTCCCGATATAATCGCCAACCGTATACCCTGGATATTCTCCCGAATTCAGTTCATCGGCGTTTATTTCGCTCAAATACCCGATAAGATGGGCAGCCGTCTGTCGCTCTAGGTAGTGTCGGCGAGGTTTTACATCGACAATAACCCCTGGAAGATCGAATTTTCGCACCTCGATGGCAGCCAAAGCATCCCGCCCGATATCCTTTTTCAAAAGTATCGGTTTATAGGATGAAACCGTTTTGTTATTCTCAATCTTTGACAACAGTTCAGATTCAGGAACATTGATGTATTTAGACAATTTTTTGACAGTCTGCTCAACCGGTTTGGCATCTTTTAACACGATGTTAAGATCGAACGACGGTCGATTATCTACCAGCCGTATCCCATTACGATCAAAAATCATTCCTCTGGAGGGATCTGTACTTTGCAGGCGAATACAATTGTTTTCCGATAGTCGCCTTAACTCCTCACCATTAATCACCTGGAGGTAAAACAAACGTATGAAAATCAGACAAAAGGTTCCTGCAACACAAAACGCTATTCTAGCCAGTCGTTGTTTGTACCAATCCTGATCCGCAGTTTTTAAGTATTTGGTCAAAGCGTCCTCAAAGAAGAATGTTTTTGTTGATTTTTTTTACGATCAATTCAGGTTTAATTTTTCTTAACAAATATTTCCTTGAACCATTGATCCCACCACCGATGTGAGGTGTTAAAGAACATCAGAAAAAGCGGGCCGGTGAATATGGCCCATAAAACCTGCACGATAATCGTGCCCACCACTGCTTCAGAGATCCGTGAACTTTGTTCAAACATGGCACTGGCTCCAATGAACATGAGATTCTCCATTAATACTCCCGCAGCAACAACAAATGGCAAAATCAGACTGTCACCGACATGTAGAAAGGTAATTGCCCATCGCACGCCAAAAAACAACCATACATAGGCTGTTAAATAGAGACCAAAAGGCCCTCCGGAAATGATGTCCATGAAAAAGCCAAAAATTAAAATAATGACCATGCTTTCACGAACGGAACGAAAGATACTTAAATAAATAATAAAAGGGGTTAAAAGATCATAGAATCTTTCAAATAAAGGGATATAGGGCATAACTGTCGTCTGAATGACGATCAGGCAAAAGCATATAAAGATATGTAAGCAATATGTCATTGGTCAGGCTCAAATTCTTGCTTTTTTGGGTTCAATACAATCAGAACCTCTTCAAGTTTTTCAAAATCAACATATGGTGAAACGGTCACGTCCTGAAATATCCCTGATTTAGGCTTGATGACGGCCGAAACATACCCTACGGCAAGCCCCTTTGGAAAAACACCATCCAACCCGGATGAAACGACGATATCACCTATTTTAATATCATGTTTTCGCAATACATATTTAAAAAGGCATTGTCCTGCCGCATCACCTTGGATGATGCCTCGCGCTCTATCATTTTGCACCAATGCATCCACCGCGCTGTTATGATCGATAATCAACAAAACTTTAGAATAATTAGCGGATACATCTGTAACTTGCCCTGCGATTCCTTTGGGGACCACCACAGCCATACCTGTTTCAACCCCGTCGTTTTCACCTTTATCAATAAGAACGGTTTTAAACCAGGGAGAAGGATCCTTGCCGATGACTTCGGCTGAAAGGACGCGATCTGTTATCGTCTTTTTAAAATTCAGCAAATTTCGAAGACGGGAATTGGAAAGCTCAAATTCTTTGAGCTGAATGTTGTTTTCAAAGGCTTTGTTTAAAGCTTTTTGATAATTATCATTCTCTTTCGCAACATTAACCACAAAGAAATAATGTCGCCAAATATCTCTTACAAAACGGATAGAACTGGTGGAAGCCTTCTGAAAAGGGGCGATTAAAGAAATAGCAATCCGTCCGGGTCTATAATAAGAAATATAAGTGCGATTGAAAACAGAAAGGAGAATGATGTTGACAGCAATCAGAACGATCACGCCAATAATCATTACCATCTTTTTCGAAAACATGTATCTACGGGATCACAACTTGCTTGAGGATTTCAATGCTATCGAGAGCTGCACCAGAGCCAAGCGCCACTGTAAGTAATGGATCCTCGGTTATCGTTATAGGAAGGCTGGTTTCCTCCCTGAGAAGCTTGTCCAAATTCTTTAATAGTGCGCCACCACCTGTCAATACAATTCCTCTGTCGACAATATCGGCAGCCAACTCAGGTGGTGTTTGTTCCAATGCTATTTTGACGGTTTCTACTATGGCATCTACCTGTTCTGAAATCGCCACCCGAATCTCTTCCGAATCAATGGCCAAAATCTTGGGGATTCCCGATGCAAGGTCTCGGCCTTTGACTTCGATTGTTTCAAGATCCTGGGGCTCAGGATATGCGTTTCCGATGGTCGTTTTAATGATTTCAGCTGTTCGCTCGCCGATCAACAGGTTATATTTCCGTTTGATATAATGAATAATTGCCGCATCCATTTTATTACCCGCCACCCGAATGGACCGGCTGTAAACGATTCCTGCAAGAGATATGACCGCAACTTCAGTGGTACCGCCACCAATATCGACAACCATATTACATATCGGTTCGGTAATGGGGAGGCCGGACCCGATGGCCGCCGCCATGGGTTCTTCAATCAGAAACACCTCACGCGAACCGGCTGATTCAGCCGACTCCTTGACGGCACGTTTCTCAACCTGGGTAATTCCGGATGGCACGGCGATCACAATCCTTGGCCGAACAAATGTCCTCCTGTTGTGGACCTTATGGATAAAATGACGAAGCATCGCCTCGGTAACTTCAAAATCAGCGATAACGCCATCCCGCATAGGTCGAATGGCCACAATGTGACCGGGTGTTCTTCCCAGCATATTCTTGGCCTCAAGCCCAACAGCCAGAACACGGTTTTTCATGCGATCATCCGTTCGGACAGCGACCACCGAAGGTTCATTCAACACAATGCCTTTGCCTTTAACATAAACAAGAGTATTTGCCGTACCCAGATCAATGGCAAGATCAGTGGAAAAAAAACCGAGCAGTTTATCTAAAAATAGAGCCATAACCCCTCATCTTCACACGCTAAAAGTTTACATGTTTGTTTGTTTGTTTAATATTCTCTTTACACTCTTTGAAATGAGCCTGATGTTAAAACTGGTGTTAAAAGATGTTATAAAAATTTTTAAAATATCAAAATTGTTCTATAATGACAAGAGAATTATCACAACATCCATCTTTTTGATCGAAGTGTGTGATTTTAAAAAATAGTATCAAAATTGATATTAAGCAACATTTATGCCAATTAACATTTTAGTGATCTGTCATTCGCAAAATTTTCCATGACCGCATCATGAAGTTTCGGTCTGAAGGCTTTTATCCGGTTATTATCCCGGGACGGATGGATGCGATTGGTCAACAGAATAACAACAATTGCTCGATCCAGATCCATCCAAAAAGATGTACCGGTGAACCCGAGATGCCCTAAGGTTCTTTTTGAAAAATACCGTCCGCAACTCGAACCCTTTGGAGATGGGGTGTCAAAACCAAGTGCCCGGCCGCTTTGCTCGTTTAAACTTAAAAAGCGTCGGGTTAAATCGATATCAAATATACCTGTTGAAACAGACCCCCGATATACAGCCATCAGCTCGGACAGAAGATCAAAAACATCCCCGGCCGTCCCGAAAAGGCCGGCATGCCCCTCGATGCCGCCCACAGAATATGCATTATCATCATGAACGACACCCTCCAAAAGTTTGCCCCGCCACGGACATTTCTCGGTAGCGGCAAATTCTGCAACAGGTGGCTTTTTATCAACCGGCAAAAAAAACATCTTTTTAAGGCCCAAAGGGCGATAAATTATTTCCGTAACAAAACGATCCAGACGAATTCCCGCCACCTCTTCGATTACCCAGCAAAGCACCATAAATCCGAGGTCGCTGTATACCACCTGATGGCCGATCGGATGGATCAGCGGTTCTTTGATCAGAAATTCCCTTAAAGCATTTTTTCTTTTCCCTGGTTCTATTTTTTTTACCGCTTCATAATAGGGACGATAATCCTGAAATCCTGAATTATGATACAGCAGATTTTCCACCCGGATCTTTTCTTTGTCGGTGTTTTTAAATAAAGGTAAAATGGACCCCAAATTCTCTTTTAAGGTCAACCTGGATTGTTGGATCAGCGCCATGACCGCAAGGGTTGTGGCCAGTGGTTTTGTCAGAGACGCCAAATCAAAAACCGTTTCCTTTGTCATTTTACGACCGGAAAAAAGATTGGCATCACCGTAAGCTTCAAAAAAAACAATGTGACGATCCAACGAAACCAAAAGGACCCCGCCGGGAAACACATAGTTTGCAACGGCATCTTTCATCAAACGGTTAACGTGCTTCATCGACCCATCGCCCTATTAAGCTTCTTCTTTCAATCCTGAATGAGCGTAAACAAAAGGGGCATCCTCGACTTTCGATCAATAAGGGATCAAATTCATGACACCGTGGCTGGTTCATGAAACAGCAGCCGTTTGTTATCGGTATCCAGCGTTGCGCGCAGCCCCATTGGAATTGTCAGATTATGTTCTCCATGGCCCATTTCAAAGCCGGCCAAAATCGGAATATCCTTATCCTCAAATATATGGCTAAAAATTTCGACAATCTCATTTAGATGGCCACATTCTTTAAAAGTGCCGAGAATCAGGCCGGCAATTTCGTTGAAACATCCGGCCAATTTCATTTGTGTCAACATTCTGTCGATGCGGTACGGCATCTCTCCCACATCCTCAAGGAGCAGAATCTTTCCCTTAAGATTCGGAGTATAAGACGTTCCGACAAGATGGCACAACGTGGTCAGGTTCCCGCCGGCCACAAGCCCCGAACACACACCCGGCTTGATCACCTTGCCGTTTCTAGGGGTCAGCTCAAGTGCTGTTGGGGATGTCAACGCCGTCTGCAGTGCTGTCAGGGTCTTTTCGGTGGCATTTGCCAGAGTAGTAACAACAGGACCGTGAAAGGTAACCAGACCACATTGGTCGTAAAGCACAGACAGCAGCGCCGAAATGTCGCTAAATCCAAAAAAGATTTTCGGATTCTTTTGAATGATTTTAAAGTTTACAAGCGGAAGAATACGCATGCTTCCATACCCGCCCCGGGCGCAAAAAATTGCTTGAACAATTGGATCGGCAAACAGACGGTTCACCTGATTCGCCCGCTGGATGTCGGTTCCAGCTAGAAATCCATGTTTTTGGAAAATACCTTCATCAAAAAACGTTTGAAACCCCATGGATTCCAGAACTGTTTTCCCTTTCATGAATTTTTCCGAATCAAACGGACCTGCCGGCGCAGCAATGCCGATAGTGTCGCCCGGCTTCAGGCGAGGGGGTCTGACAGACTCATTGTCCTTGCTCAGCATCTCATCTCCGTTTTTTACAAACGACGTTGATTGAATAAAACGTTCTTTTTATGCAATCGTCAACATAATTTTGACACTATGTTGAAATATCTTATAA
>PKTV01000539.1 GCA_002868985.1 Desulfobacteraceae bacterium
AAGGAATGCCCATCGGCTGCATGGTAACTTTGCGGCGCGTCCGCATGTATGACTTTTTTTACAAACTTGTGAACGTCGCCCTTCCGCGTGTTCGTGATTTTAGAGGTCTTTCGGGAAACGCGCTTGATAGTCACGGAAATTATACGTTGGGAATTAAAGAACACATTATTTTTCCTGAAATCGATTACGATAAAATTGATAGAATCAAAGGTCTTAACATTACGATAGTTACATCTGCAAAGACGGATGAAGAGGGGAAAGAACTTCTAAAATTAATGGGTATGCCGTTCAGGAACTGAAGAATAAGCAGCGAGTGTCGATAGTCAATCAAATATGGAGGAAGATTTGGCAAAAACATCTCTTAAAATAAAAGCAGTTAAAAAACCCAAGTTCAAAGTGAGAACATACAACCGGTGTCCTATATGTGGCAGGCCAAGGGGATTTTTAAGGAAATTTGGAATTTGTCGTATTTGTTTTCGAAATCTCGCCTCCCAAGGAAAGCTTCCTGGCGTAGTGAAATCCAGCTGGTGATTGTTTAAAACCGGCGTGGGTGTACTCAAATTGTATTTATGCTGAGAAATTAGGAATAACTGATTAAAGAATCAAATTAATAACGGAGAAATTTATAGTGATGAGCGATCCAATTGCTGACATGCTGACCAGAATAAGAAACGCCGGAAAGGCAAAATTCAACAGTGTCGACATTCCAGGGGCAAAATTAAAAATGGAATTGGCCCGGGTATTAAAAGATGAAGGTTTTATAAGAAATTACAAGTTCATTAAAGATAAGAAGCAAGGCATCTTACGTGTTTATCTTAAATATGATGAAAAAGAAACCCACGCTATTTTTGGGCTTGAACGAGTCAGTAAGCCCAGTAGACGTGTTTATGCCAAGAGCAAGGATGTAAAACCGGTTTTGAACGGAATGGGTATTTCAATTTTATCAACCTCAACAGGAATAATGACGGATAAGAAGGCCAGAGCTAAAAATGTGGGGGGAGAAATTCTATGCAATATTTGGTAAGTTTATCATTCGTCATTGATAGATGATTAGAATAATGAATTACCGATAAGGAAGTAATCAATGTCAAGAGTAGGAAAAGCACCGATAAGTATACCTGATAAGACCAAAATAACATATAAGGACAGGATTGTTACTGTGCAGGGTGAAAAGGGGACCCTTACAAGATCCGTTCATCCGGCAGTTGATTTGAAGATAGAAGATGGAATGATTAAGGTGGACGTTGTTAATGATGACAGGACCAGTGGGGCTTTACGAGGATTGACGCGTAGCCTTGTCGCCAATATGGTTATAGGTGTGAGCAAAGGATTTGAAAGAATTCTTGAAATACATGGTATCGGCTACCGTGCAGTGCTTACTGGTAACTGTATCGAATTTAGTCTTGGATATTCACATCCTGTGAAATTTGATCTTCCCGAAGGTATCTCAGCATCCATTGACAAAAAAAACGTTATAAGATTGACCGGTATAGATAAAGAGTTATTAGGTCATACCGCTGCATCCATTCGGAGATTGAGGCCACCCGAAAGCTATAAGGGTAAGGGAATCAAATATGCCGAAGAACGTATTCAACGCAAGGCTGGAAAAGCTGGAGCCAAAGCATTATAAGGTTATAAAATATGGGGTCATTGAATTTAAAAAAAAGAGCGCGTTTAAAGAGAAAAAAGAGGATCAGAAAAAATCTGGTCGGCACACAGGAACGTCCTAGACTGAGTGTTTTTCGAAGCTCAAAACATATCTACGCTCAAGTCATTGATGATACGAATGGACGTACTCTGGTAGCTGCATGAAGTATGGAAAAAGAAGTAAAAGAACACCCTAAATTTGAAAATAAAGTTGCCGTGGCAGGTTTTGTCGGAAAAATTATCGCTCAGAGGGCCATAGAAAAGGGTATAAGCAAGGTTGTTTTTGACCGAAATGGTTTTCTATATCACGGTCGAGTTAAAGCTATTTCAGATGGTGCCCGTGAGACGGGTTTGGATTTTTAAACTTTAATGCTGTTGACGGCTAATTAAAATCACTGGATTTGGTAACACTTGATGACTCTGGTTTGAGTCATCCATGATGAAGGAGGCAGATTTTTGTTCAAACAGGATAAAGGCGAAAATCAGTTAATTGATAAGGTTGTTTTCATTAACCGTGTTGCAAAGGTTGTCAAGGGAGGACGCAGGTTCAGCTTCAGCGCAATCGTTGTGGTTGGTGATGGTGAAGGAAGCGTTGGCTACGGACTTGGAAAGGCCGGTGAGGTACCTGAAGCAATTCGTAAAGGTATAGAGAAAGCTAAAAAGAACATGGTCAAAATACCTTTGGTTAATGAGACAATACCTTATGTCGTTGTCGGAAAATATGGTGCCGGCCGCGTTC
>PKTV01000374.1 GCA_002868985.1 Desulfobacteraceae bacterium
AGATACCGGTTGTCAATTGTTTCTCCTTTTTCTTTTTATGACTTATAAAGCAATATCAATGCCAAATTATCCATGGGATATTTTATTATGTATATATTTGTTTATATTGACAAATTAATTATAGCATGCGACGTGTATTTTTGTGACGAGGAGGAAAAAAATGCCCATTGGAATTTTTTACCGTTTTTCGAGGTTGTATGTGAAAGATTCAGGTATGATTCGGGTAGAACTTAGTTCGCTTCGCTCACAATTGGAATGATGGAATGCTGGAATAATGCAATGTTGAATTAATGGTAAAATTTGTGTTGAAGATAAAACTATAATAGAATTTCACGTATATTAAGACGCAGTTAAGTGATGAAATTTAGATTGATGACATTTTATTATTGAGAGAATATACAAACGCCAGAAGTTCTGCCACAACAAGATAAAGATCCGGTGGGATCTCGTCGTTTATGTCAAGTTGTGACAAAACCTCTATCAGATCGGGGTCTTCGTGAATGTAAATATCATGTTCTTTTTCAATTTTGATAATTTTTTCAGCAATCTTCCCTTTGCCTTTGGCCGTAACCCTGGGGGCGCTGTCTGATTCATGCCGATACTTTAAGCTAACAGCACTGTTTTTTCTTGTTTTTTGTTTCATTTAAGCAACCAGGCTAATGTTATGGCTTTCCTTGTGAATAATCTCTTTAATCAGCGTATCTTTTATCTCCACGGGTTCTTTCATATGACATTCAAAATGAGGAATGACAAAGCCTTTTTCTTCAAGCGTCTTTATTAAAGATGGAAGTTGTTTTTCAATGATGCTTTTCGCTTTTTCTTCAACAATTAAAAATCGTCCATTGATCTGTTTTTGTCTGACCACAAGATCAGCTCTTAGCGGCCCAATATTTGACATTTCTAATAAAAAACTTATTCTGAAAAAATCCTTATCTTTATCTTTTACGTCACCATTATTTTTTTTATTTTCATGCAGATGTATCAACAATTGGCCCATAGTAAAAAGACCATCAGGAAATTGAAACGGTATGGGAATGAAGATTTTTCTTTCTTGTTCAAGTCCAAACTGATTAAGAAGCTGAAGATTTTCTATCGTGGACACAAACCTTTTGAAAAGATCATTTTGTCCTTCCATTAAAGAGATAAGTTTTGATCCAAAGCCTTTTAAATCACCTGATATAAGTTCATTAATATTTGTTTTACTAAAATTGGATTTAGAAGTGACTATTTCTCTTAGTTTTGCCTCCCATCCGATTCCTGACTTGTCAACAAGTTCTCTCAATAAATCCGGGTTTGGTTTTAGAAATAGTTTTTTCGATATATCATCCATCAACTCTTTAAACAGCTTTTTATCATTATCGGGAAGTATGTAATGATCAATATTTTCAATGATTGTTTTCCACAAATTCTTCTTTAAACCGGTCAGTATCATAGACGTATTTATCGTTTTAACATTTTCATTTATTGTTCCCAACATCTTTAGGACCGGATTTGGGTGAACTTCTTCAACTTTTAAAGATATAACACTGCCTTCCCTTAAAGGCATATGTGTTTTTGCCATTATCCTTTTTCCTTTAATAAGCAACAGGACGTTTTTCAAAGAAAAGGATCTTAGAACCTTACCCGTAACAACTTCATTTTCGACTAATTTGGGATAAAAAGTGGTATTATCCGAAGATTGGAGTGATATTTTAGACGAGGATACTGTTGAATAATCGACTTTATTCAATACACACCCTTTTTAGAATCCAATTGTGATATTTTTTTCTTTAAATCGAGAACCAGCACTACTTCTTCTTTGGGAATAGAAAGGCTTTCGGCAATGTAATCTAAACCAAATCCTTCTTTTGCCAATTCAACAATTTTTTTTGTATGATTTTTTAAAGAATCTTGAACTTGGCCATCTTGATGACCCTGCCTGTGCTTAAATAGGAGTGCATCAGTCCTGTTTAACAGCGTATTTAAAGTTTTTATTCTATTTTCTAATTGTTCATTAAGTTTTTTTATTATATCCTTTTTTTCTTGTAACATCCCCTTGAATTCTACAGACGTGTTGTCTGCATCCGTCAGGAATGATTCATACATTTTCAGTTTGCTATTCAATGAGGAGGACCCCTTATCGAGAAGTCTTAGACGTCTTATTAAAAAAATAAACACAACAAAAATTGCAAAATCAATCGATAGCTGTGAAAAAATTAAGTATTTTAATTCAAATAAATTCATGATTAGACTCTGATATCGATGAGTTTCCCTTCTGATAATTTTCTTTTTTCTTCCTGATTTTCATTATTTGATTTTTTTTTGTTGCCCTTTTGATCTTTATTTTTCTCTTTCTCTTTTTTAATCTCAATTCTATTTTTTGTTTCAAACTCTTCTACT
>PKTV01000463.1 GCA_002868985.1 Desulfobacteraceae bacterium
ATCAGATATCGATACATGAGGTTTTGTTGGATTTTTTTTATTTTTAAAATTTCCATGACAAGCTCGTTTCTTTTCGGCCATATAGTCCGGATACATTCGGAAAAAAGTGCTCGCACAACATAGGGTCATCAAGCTTAAGTGTCAAATCTTTTTGAAACAAAGCGTGATGAATGCCAGAAGGTAGGCTGAAATTGCAAAGATCATGATTGCGGAAATACCCAAACCCAGGGCTATTTGTGCAGATGCAATGGATGCCAAAACCGACGCGCATCCATTTATCGTCCAGGCATACGCCCGCTGGGCAGGAAGGTTCAAGATATATCGCATGCCAAGGGGGAAGGGGAGTCCCATTAAGAACCCCGGCGGCAGGAGAAGTAACACTGAAAGGGTGTAACGCAAAAATTGGTTGAGCTGTATGATGTGATTCATAATGGGATTAAAAATGAAGAACATACACACGAGGATCACGATAAGTGCAGTGATTGCAATGGGAAAGATTTTGGCACTGATTCGCTGTGACCAATAACCGCCGAATGCGGAAAACACAAGGAGCCCTGTAATGACGACGGTTAAACTGATCACCGGATCGCCGAAAACAAAAATGTATTCTTTTATAAAAAAGAGTTCAATGAACATAAAACCTGAACCCACGGCAAGAAAGTATAGCATGTGGGAGAAGTAAAATTTTCGAGTTTCTTTTAAGGTGGTAAAAAAGGGAAGAATAAAAAGAAGAATGGATATTCCTAATGCTTCTATGAAAACAACGGAAACGATAATTTCGCCGGACATGAAGAAAGAATAAAACCTGCTCCCTGTCATTTTGTAAAGCGCTTTCAGTCGGGACCACTTTAAAAACCGGTAAGGGAAGGGACGGTTGTCCGTCTGAGGAAAGACATCCATGGGGTAGTTTTCAAAATATGTTTTTTCTGATCCTAACCGGTACGCTTCTGCAAGACGGTTGATTTCGTTATAGTGATACGGGGCATCGAAAATATTAAAACGGTTGGCATTTTTCTTTAATATTTTCGGAAGGTAAACCATATCAAAATTCAGGTCTCGTGAAACGTCTTGTAGCACGGTGGTATCGCTAAAAGGCTGTACGGAAACGATAAGGGTAAAGGTGTTCCAGTTTCGCAAAACAGCGATATGTTTTTCAGGGTTTTTGATTCCAAGGGATCTCAAGCTTTCATATGCACTGGCCCAGAGGCGAATAACATCTGACGGTGGCAGTAAAAGTAAACGTGAGACAATGAGAACACCGTTATTAGAAAGATGTTGAAAGTATTGTGTAAAGCTTTCAATGGTAAAAAAATAATCCTGGGTCAGCGCCGCTGATCCAGGGAGAGAGGTTCCCCAGTTTTCGATGTGTATGATGTCGTATCTCCGGTCGGATCGAGCTAAAAATGTTCTAGGATTTTGGTTGATCACCGGAAGTTTATAGTGTTGCTGAACACGGTTTGCGATCCGGGGTTGTTGCTCGACAATGGTGATGCTGTCTGAACCGGATGCCAATGCGCATGGAATGGCTGATCCGCCGCCATGCTGAATCACAAGAATGTGCTTTGGATGCGGCACAAGAAGGTATCCGCTGTATGGGAGCGTGAATCTGGAGAATTGTGCGTCGTTTTTCGATTTTAATTGATAAAGGAATAAGGGATTGTCTCCATCTTTGAACGTAGCCGTCTGATCCGGGAGCAACCCTTTGTATTTCAGGCTTAATCCCGGTGCAAATCTAAGGTGAGGGCTTTCAACATTCTCGAATCTGCCGCGTATACTGTTTGTGGTTTCAATAATTCGAGTGTGGGGAAACAACAGAATCTGGCTGAGCTTTTTGTATGGGGAGGGTTTCACCCGGACAATGGTGCTGCCGTCTTTAACAATCAGTATGACTGCAATGAAAACGATGCAAAGACTGGCTAACCGAAAGTATTTTGTTTTTGGGCGAGAAATTTTTTTTGATGGAATATCATCTTGGTTATAATTTGAGGGTTTTAAAAAAATCACAGCCAAAGGAACAAGGGCTAAAAGAATGACAAGCTTTCCTTCACCGATAAAAGGGAGCAACATCACCGGAATGATGGCTCCGAATGCCGAACCTGCCATATTCGCAAAATACACGAAACCGGTTTTTTCAGGCATAAACGCATAGGCAATGGACACCACAAGGCCGGTGAAGAAAAAAGGCAGCGCCAGAAGAAGATATGCTGTTAAAAGATAAAGGGCCTGGATAGGTTCCAACGGCAGCCTAAAGTAATCCAAAGGAATTCGATTCAAAACAATAAATGAAATGATGGCGGAAAGGGTAAAAAGAATGGTGAAAATATGGATATTTTCAAAGGAGGAAAGATGTTTTTCCCAGCCTTTTTTG
>PKTV01000225.1 GCA_002868985.1 Desulfobacteraceae bacterium
AACAATCAATTTTTAAGATAAAAATAATCTATAAAATGATGTTGTCAAGATATATGATTAAATTTTATCTTGAATTACTATTTGATTGATATATAATATAGTAATGAAAAACAATTCTGGAGGTTGAAGCATGGTAAAAGACGATAAGACACAAAAGAAGATGAACTTTTTTTTGCCCAAAACATTTGCATCTGAACTCAAAGAAAGACAATCGGTTCGGGCGACCTTTCGATTGTCCGAAGGGTGTATTAATGCCATTAGTATTGTCGCTACCCAAATGGGGATCAAGCAGAAATCGCTTTTCGATCATCTGGCTGAGGATATGGACAGTTTAAAATCTATAGCCCGTGAAATTAAACAAAGAAAAATAAAAAAACAGGGACGAATCCAAAAAACGTTTGTGATCAGCAAAAAATCTCTCTCTTCAATAGACGAAATTTCCAACATGTTTAATTCCTCTAGAGATGTGCTGATTGAGCATTACATCCAAAGATTATTGCCGATTATTAGTAAAGAGCGGGTAAAACATGAAAAACGAAAAGAATTTCTTGTGAAGATTAAAAAGCATTTCCATCAAGGAGAAAAAATACTGGATGATATCAGAAAACAACTAGGAAGTGATGACCCAATTATCAATAAATTTAAGATGGTTATGTCTGGTTATGAAACGGTGAAGGATAATATGGAAGCATTCATTGATCGAAGTAAGGGTATTGAAGAATTCGATGCTGACGATTTGAATCTTTAACTCTTGAATTAAAGAAACTATTCTGACCAGATGTATAGTCATGAAACCAAATTTTTGTCGATTACAGTTATTTTGAGATTACAGCACGAAAATGGATCTTTTTAAAACGTGTGATTTCTTTTGGGTATCACATTAATTCATCGGGTTGATAGTCGGACATCATTGCAGATATCACCAGTCAGTGAACCATCTTTGAACTATAAAATTAGGGAGCACTTCGGTTACCTCTTTGGTATCACTATGTTGGAAAACTCGCCCTTTTTGTGAATGGTTGCTTTATTTAAAAATTCTTTTTTATTTTTCGAATGTCTTCAATGAAGCTGTTTATCTCGTCAAGCAAAGCTTTCTGTTCCGATATGATCAAATCCATGTATTTATTTAACTCTGGAAAAGATGGTGTGTCAGCGTCCATTGATTTTTTTTGAATGTCGCTGATATGGTTTATTAATTTTACAATATCTTCTTGATCAATGGATTGAAATGAACCCAAACTGACAAATTTATCCTTTAAGTTAACAATCGCATTATCGTCTAATCTTTTTTCAACAGATGCCAACATTAAGAGTTTAATAGCCAATTTGAGATCCATTTTTGAGCATGGAAGTTCCGCGGTGTCTTTGAGCTTCACCGGGTTGTTTTTGAGAGTAGCATCGTATTGATCTACAAGATTATATGCCCAGTTTGACATTGTTATTTGCGCTTTTTTGTTCATAGTGAGTATCGCAGTAATTTCCGTTTTCCTTAACTTGTTGAGCAACGCTTCAACCTCTGATGACGAATTCTCGCTTGTCCTAGAATTTGTTTCTAGTTTTTTATCATTTTTGGTCGGCTCCATTGAAAATTTCCTCATCTTTTTTTTCTGTCTGAAAATATTGAACCTCGGATAAAAATCAGCAAGTCTACCATAGATATGTATCAGGAAAATCAAGATTGTCAATGAAATGCTCGGTAAATTCCGGATGGACGGATAGCTCGACATATGAAATTGACCGGGACAATTCCATGCTTTTCTGCCAGTATGATTGCAACAGCAGAACCATTGAAGCGCCTTTGCTATAGGCATTCTCCAGAGATTTGATCTTTTGATTCAGTGACCTCCGGCTTTGCCGGAGGATTGTTAGTGAACCGCTCAAAGCGGTCATAAAACCATACGCCACCTAAAGGTGGCCAATCCTAAAACAGTTTCAGTTGGTCGATTTTTTTGTCTGCCTCTTCCTGTCTTTTGATGTACTTACGGATGGTTTCCTCATCTCGACCAACTGTTGATACGAAATAACCTCTTGCCCAAAAATTCTGGCCAATAAAATTGTGCCTCTGCCCAGCATACGTTCTTGCAATATGAATAGCACTTTTACCCTTTATATAACCGACTACTTGGGACACGGCATACTTTGGAGGTATTGAAACCAACATATGCACGTGATCTCCCATAAGGTGGCCCTCTAAAACTTTGGACTCCTTTTGTAATGCCAGTTCTCTGAAAACGTCGCCAAGATATTTTCTCAGATCTCCGAATAATACTTTTTTCCGGTATTTCGGAATCCAAATCAGATGATACTTGCAATCCCATGCTGTATGACTTAAACTTCTATAATGATTCATCGAAAGCCTCCTTATCT
>PKTV01000171.1 GCA_002868985.1 Desulfobacteraceae bacterium
AACTTTTCTTTGGGGATGACGTATGCTGGCATAACGATTGCTTTAAATGAAATCGTATACGACATCGTGAACCCGGAGAAAGTGATCATGGTGGTATTTACTTTAGCTGATATTGTTTAACATCTATGTAACTGCGTTATCAAAGGAGCCTGTCATGTATAAAAAGATACTGGTCCCTCTGGACGGTTCGAAACGGGCAGAAGCAGTTTTGCCCCATGCAGAGGAAATGGCGAACCGATACGGCGCTGGAATAATTTTTCTTAGTGTTGAGGAATTGTATGTCATGCTTGAGTGGGATGAGGTCGTAGATCTGGCAAGATGTCACGAAAAGTTTGATACGCGAAAAAACGTGGCGGAATCTTATCTGGCCCAACTCAAAACAGAATTCCAAGATAAAGGTATTCAAGCAGACGCACGTGTCGTTCATGGCCCGGTGGTGAAATCGATATTAACCGCCGCTGCCGAAATGGATGTGGATATCATTGTAATGGCCAGTCACGGTCTTAGCGGTTTGCCCCGAACTTTTTATGGCAGTATAACTGCAGGCGTACTGCAAAAGATTGACCGTCCATTGCTGATCATCAGAACCCGCAGAGTCGAGTAGGAGAAGTTGTCCCTGATTTTTGAGTTCGAGAGATCATGGACTCGACTTTTTACGAACTCACCATGGTGACTTCTTTGGATTGTCCAGCGGAGTTGTAAATACAGATGAGGAAAATTGGTTTCGTGGCAGTTGTGACGATTTTTCTGCTCTTTGTTTTCCCTCTTGCCGATGTGGTCGCCGGTGAATTAGGGAAAAACGGACTCAACACCGGCATGGATTTTTTGTGGATTGCCATTATTATTTTGGCCGCCAAATTATCAAATCTGGTAGAACGCTTTGGGCAGCCTGCGGTCTTAGGCGAACTGTTGGTCGGGATTATATTTGGCAACATGGCTTTGGCGGGTTTCAATTTTTTTGAACCGATTCGGCAATATGTCGTTATCCGGTTTTTGGCTGAAATCGATGTTGTCATTTTACTCTTCCAGGTTGGCCTTGAATCGAATATCCGAAGAATGCTTAAAGTGGGTCCTCAGGCTGTTCTTGTTGCCATTGTCGGGGTTGTTGCACCGTTTCTTCTGGGTACCGTTGTTGTCGGACCCCTTCTTTTGCCTGAGCTTTCTTTCAATGCGCATCTTTTTGTGGGAGCGATTCTGACGGCCACTTCGGTGGGTGTTACGGCACGGGTTTTCCATGATCTGGGTCGACTGAAAATCCCTGAGGCTCAAATCATTCTGGGTGCGGCGGTCATTGACGACGTAATGGGTTTGACGATTCTGGCTGTTGTTAAAGCCATGGCGGAGTCCGGCAGGGTCAGTCTCATTGACATTGGCTGGATTACCGCCAAGGCGGTTCTTTTTTTAGGTGGTGCCATATTTTTAGGACAACTTCTCGCACCAAGGCTGGGACGGTTTTTTTCAAAAATAAACCCGGGAATCGGTATGAAGCTTATTTTGGCAGTTAGCTTTGGTTTGATATTTGCCTACGTTGCGGAATTGATCGGCCTGGCTGCTATTGTCGGTGCCTTTGCCGCCGGACTGGTTTTGGAACCGGTTCATTTTCGACACTTTGATGACCCCAGTGTTGTCTCCGACATCAATGAAAGTATCAAGCAGGCAAGCCCGGAAGTGAGAAGGAATGTTTCAAATGTGTTGGAATCGCTTGCAGGTAACCATATCAAAGAGCTCATTCAGCCGTTGGGGTACTTCCTGGTCCCTATCTTTTTCGTTCTGACGGGCATGGAAGTGAGAATCGAAACGTTGTTTAATGTGCGTATCTTGATATTGGCTTTGGCCATTTCTGTTGTCGCCTTTGGTGGAAAACTCATCTCCGGGTTCGCCGCCGGTCGAGTTCGTAAATGGATTATCGGCTGGGGCATGGTACCTAGATGTGAAGTCGGTTTGATTTTTGCTGCAATGGGAAAAGCCCTCGGTGTTTTTCCGGATGATATTTTTTCTATGATGGTGATTGTCATTATGTTCACCACCATTTTGCCTCCGCCCATCCTGAACGCCTTGTTAAAGCGACAGGACCCTGCCTTGGACGCGCCGGTCTGACCGCTTCGTTTTACGGCTTGAATTTGTCTGTTGCGTTGTCATCGATTAGTGTTTGGGGGGATATTTTTCAGGAGGCTCAATTAATACATGTTTTTACAATTCTCAGAAATGAAGAAGAGACATCGAAATGGTTATAAAATTACCGAAAGACATCATTCAAGCCATCAACGCAGCAGGAATGAACAAGGCTAAAATGAGGTTCGAAAAGACTTTGGTGATGGGCTTTCTGACGAGAGCCTTTATTGCCTTAGGGTGAATTTTATGGCG
>PKTV01000167.1 GCA_002868985.1 Desulfobacteraceae bacterium
AGTTTTATCCCACGTCCGGGAAATAAAACTGGATTTTAATCTTTTTATAGCTTAAATACAGGATTTGATGAAATCGTAAAAAGTTCAAGTTCAAGACGTCGAGAATTTCGTGGAATGAGGCGTACTTATGTACGCCGCAGTGAACACGGAATGAAGCGCAACGCAGAAATTGGATTTTTTACGAAGCCGTCAGGATTTAGGTATGACGAAGAACGCCGGCATAACAACCCACAAGATAAAATGGTGCGACTTGCGTTGCGAACATGCGGATTTTGCAAAATTGGACGCCCTGGACGGGTCCTGCCGAACATTTCAGTCGCTCTGGTGCAAAAAACTTAAAAAGCATGTCACCAAAAATTCACCCTGTGAAGACCTTTTCGGGAAAAGACGCCCGACAACGGGGTTTTAGAACAGAAGATCAGGGGCAAGCGCTGCGCGGTTGGAGGTTCAAGGTTAGAGGTAAGCGCTGCGCGACTGAAGGTTGGAGGTTGGAGGAAGGACGTGGGAAGATGGACGAAAAGCTGATGCGTTCTGTCGTCCCTCATCCCAGCGAAGCGGTCTTCCTTCTTCCATCGGTTTCCCCTCAAACCTCAAACTGCCGATCCGAAGGATTCCGGATTCCTTCGGAAAGGCGCACGGAGGTCAGGAATTAGGTTTCAGAGATCAGGACGGTTGAAAAAATCCGAATATTGATTCCGAATCGATTAAATCTACCGGCAAAACAGCCAATAATAAGTTGAACAAATTATACAAATTCTCTATTTACTGGTTTCCGATTCTCGTTTACTGCCTCTTTATTTTCATCCAGTCTTCCCATCCATCACCTGATATTGGACCCGACTGGCCGTTCAAGGACAAGGTGCTCCATTTTATCGCCTATGCCCTTCTGGGCGCTCTATTTCTAAGGGCCTTCAAAACCACCCGAATCAAGCATCATCTAAAACTCATAATTATGCTCAGCATACTCTTATCCTCTCTTTACGGCATCAGCGATGAAATTCACCAGTCTTTTGTCCCCTATAGAACCGCCGATGCCATGGATGCCCTGGCGGATATTCTCGGGAGTGCTTTCGGGGTCTATATCTTCTTTAAAATAACGATTGGGAAAAACACTAAAATAACAAAACCCGGTTTTTGACAAAACCGGGTTTATATTTTTTAATCACCATTGATCCGCCTCCTTAAACTACACAGCGAATCATGAAATTTAAAATCTGGTTTGTAATGCTATATACGATAGGCCCTTGGCTTTAATCCATAACCGGTCTGGGCAGAACTTTGGCCCGTTCGGCGATTTCGGGAACCATGTGTTCCCATTCAATGGCCATCATATGGACGCCGTGAACACCTTTCATTTCCTTGAACTCTTCCACCTGCTCGCAGGCGAATTTGATGCCCTCGTCAGCCACCTTTCCTTTTCCTGCACCCTGAAGGCGTTTGATGATTTCATCCGGCACGTCCATTCCAGGAACCTTGTTCTTCATGTACTTGGCCATACCCACACTCTTCATGGGCGTCACACCGGCCAAGATATAGGTTTTTTCCGTAAGTCCCATATCGTTGGCCTGTTTGATAAATTCCCGGAACTTATCCATGTTGTAGATACACTGGGTCTGGATGAAATCGCACCCGGCATTTACCTTTTTTGCCAGTCGGTGTACCCGCCATTCAAAGGGATCTGCAAAGGGGTTGGATGCCGCACCGATAAACATTTTAGGTGACCCATGCAAATCGGCGCCACTTAAAAATTGTCCTTCATCACGCATGATTTTGACCATATTGATCAACTGGATGGAGTCGATATCGAACACACCCTTGGCCAAAGGATGGTCACCAAACATTTGATGATCACCGGAAAGGCACAGCATATTCCGTATGCCGTGAGCATAGGCCCCCAAAACATCGGCCTGCATGGCCAACCGGTTCCGATCCCGGCACACCATCTGGAAATTGGGTTCCAGGCCTTCCTGAAGTAAGAGAAGGCTCGCAGCCCAGCTGGACATCCGTACCATAGCGGTCTGGTTGTCGGTAATGTTCACCGAGTCCACATTCCCTTTCAAATGTTGAGCCTTTTCTATTACTTCTTCTACATCACAGCCTCTGGGTGGCCCAAGTTCCCCTGTAAATGCAAAATGACCTGCTTTTAAAACTTTCTCCAAATTGCTTCCTGATTTCATTTCGGCTTCCTCTGCTCTAATTGCAAAATCATTATTCTCATAATCCGATGCGCCGGATTTACTCCAATATATGCGCTTTCATCCGTATAAATGGGATGTTATGATTCTTCAGCTTTCTCAGGCTTTTTGTAACCGGGCTGAATCAACGTCCTTGTAACCTGGTCATTCCATTCTACCGGGGGAGTAT
>PKTV01000545.1 GCA_002868985.1 Desulfobacteraceae bacterium
TGAGCTAAAGTTGAGGAACGCGCTTTCAGCGCGATCAATTATAATTAAAATTGATAGAATACCTTAACTTTAGGCACTTTAGTTCACTTTAGGCACTTTACACTTTTGCATACATAGAATGAAAAAAAACCAAGTTATAAATACGTAACCGTATTTACGAATGCATGAGTTAAGTCTTTATAATATTTACTTATTATATATCGGAGGATAATTATGTCAAAAAAGATGAAAACAATACTTATCATCGTAGGGGTCGTTGTACTGGTCGGTTTTATGGCATTCGGCAGGATTATCGCCGGTTATAACCGGGTCATCGCCATGGATGAAAATGTTAAGGGCAAATGGGCGCAGGTGGAAAATCAGTTAAAGAGAAGATACGATCTGATTCCCAATCTGGTTGAAACGGTAAAAGGGTATGCAAAACATGAGAAAGAGCTGTTCGAAAATATCGCCCAGGCCAGGACATTATACTTTCAGGCAAAGGATGTTAAAGACAAAGTAAAAGCCTCAAACCAGCTCGAAGGTGTGCTCTCAAGGCTTCTTTTTCTGCAGGAAAGATATCCCGTACTCAAGGCCAATGAATCGTTCCTTAAACTGCAGGACAGTCTTGAAGGAACTGAGAACAGGATTGCCGTGGAAAGAAAGCGATACAATGAGTCAGTTCAAATCCTGAACACACATATCCGTACATTTTTCGGAAGGTTTTATGCCATGATTGCGAGTGTCTCAAGCGCTGCGTATTATGAAGTGCCTGAGGCGGAAAAAGCAGCTCCGAAAGTAAAATTTTAGACATCCTGTTATAGAATATAACAATTTGCATCGGATCTTTGTTTCTAAAGGAGGATTCCCATGATGTACATCGATGGGCACTGGGTCAACGCTGTCAGCGGTGAAACATTTTCCGCCTATAACCCGTCAAATGGTGAAAAAATCGGAGAAGCGGCAGATGGAAATCAAGACGATGCCTGCCAAGCCATAGAAGCGGCCCATAGGGCCTTTGGGACCTGGTCCGGCTTGACCGCCTATCAACGATCAGAATACCTTTACAAGGCGTATCAGTTGATGATGGAGCACAAAGAACACCTGGCACGGGTGATGACCGAGGAACAGGGTAAACCCTTAAAGGCCGCTATGGGGGAAGTGCAATACGGTGCGGATTTCTTGCGCTGGTATGCGGAAGAGGCCAAACGGGTTTACGGAGAGACGATTCCGGCTCCCCGTTCAGATCAGCGGTTTATTGTGATACGCCAGCCGGTAGGGGTGGTGGCGGCCATTACACCATGGAACTATCCCATGTCCATGATTACCCGAAAAATTGCTCCGGCACTGGCTGCCGGATGTACCGTGGTGTTGAAGCCGGCGGAAGCAACCCCTTTGTGCGCCGTTGAAATGTTTAAAATATTTGAAAAGGCACAAATTCCTTCCGGTGTGGTGAATCTTGTTACAGGGTTGAACCCCGCTCCAATTGGCGAAGCGTTTACCACGCATCCTTTGGTTTCCAAAATTACATTTACCGGCTCCACCGATGTTGGAAAGCTTCTGATCCAAAAAGCATCCAAACAGATAAAACGTGTTTCTCTGGAACTCGGCGGTCATGCCCCGTTTATTGTTTTCGAAGATGCCGACCCGGTATATGCTGCAAAGGGTGCCGTGCTGGTCAAGTTCCTCAATACCGGGCAGGCCTGTATCAGTCCAAACAGAATCTTCGTTCATCATCGTATCGTGGGGCCATTTATCGAGGAGTTCGAAAACCGTGTGTCAAGAATGCGTGCCGGCAGCGGATTCGAAAAGGGCGTAACCATTGGTCCCTTGGTGAACGCCGCAGCCCTGGAGAAGGTTGACCGGCAGGTGACAGATGCATTGGATAAGGGTGCAACGTTGGTTTGCGGGGGCAAAAGACTGGTGGATAACCATCTGGACAAAGGATTTTTTTATGCCCCTACGGTGCTCAGTGATGTTACACCTGAAATGCTGATTTACCGGGAAGAGACATTTGGACCGGTGGCTCCCATCATTACCTTTGACAGTGAAGAATCTGTTTTGAGCATGGCCAATGATACCCATTACGGCCTGGCATCTTATGTGTATACCCGTGATCTTTCCTGCGCCATGCGCATGTTCGAAAACCTTCGTTTCGGCATAGTTGGCATTAACGATATCAATCCGACCGCCGCCGCCGCCCCTTTTGGCGGCATGAAAGAAAGCGGTTTGGGGCGCGAAGGGGGACAAGAAGGTATTGCCGAATACCTTGAAACCAAACTGGGGGGGTTTTCTATACAATGAAACCTAAGCTGAGCTTTTCAAATTTTTAAAATGGTTAATTTAACAACTTAGGTGAAAGTCAAGAACAATTGATGTTGAA